>NZ_VMLD01000001.1:0-75109 GCF_013276485.1 Streptococcus sp. 4886
ATATATATATATATATATGCACAGGCATATAAAACCTTTTGATACAGCTTTCTTTTTAATGAAGAAATAACAGTTATACTATATTTATCTATGTATAATATCTCTTGTATCAATGTTACATTATTGTTACGTTTTGATTACAAAAATATTTCAAAATATATGATAGAAGCCTGAGTATTTTATAGTAATTCCCTCTCTATCGATTAGGTCAACCAGTTGAGTGTTACACCCTATCCTCAGCAAAGGACTATGATCAGCATTTCCTAGCCACTAGGACGCTCCAAATCACCTATTCTAAGTCCATCACTAGCTTGGTCAGTAAGATACCTACGGCAAGGCGACGTTGACGTGGTTTGAAGAGATTTTCATTGAGTATAATTTTAACTTCTTATTTTTCATTCCTATTCCTTAAATAAAAAGCTCACTAAAAAAGTGAGCAACATTTCCAATGAGATACTTCTGTTGACGAGCGCGTCTCTCCGCCCCCTCATTGCCTTGCGAAGAGGCTTGGCGAATCGAAAGGAGGTGTTTTTTCCTGTTTTCAATTCTACTTATTTTTGCACATTTTTTTAATTTTATCAAACAAAAAAACGCAAGCCGAAGCCTGCGAAAAGTTTTTTTATAACCATTTAATTTCTTTCACATCTGTTTTACGAACTTTAGCATATTTCTTAGCGCTTGTAAAATGTAGAGTAACCGGTTTAAACACTCCACTTTTATCTCTTCGTAAACCTAAAATTGCGGATCTTTTGTTTCTATCTTCAAAAAATATGACGTCCAACTTCATAGTGTTTTTAGATAAATCTTTGGCTAGGATACAACAACTTATTATCTTAGGATAGAAGATATCACCGATAAAACTATACAAAGATATCCTTTCTATAACATCGTTGTACATGGGATTATTTTTATATTCTTCCAAAATAAAAACACCAGCTTGAATAGCAGGTATTGTTTGACTAGCATAATCTCGTGTGATTTTGTGCAAGCCAAATAAGTGATGTAAATCAGTCAAGCAAAAATCTACTTCGAAAGTCTCTAAATGCTTATAATTCGTTGATACTTGACATGTTTTTCCATCGAATTTCTCTTGATAATCTAAAATACAATCAAGTAATTTCAACGACAAACTCCATATTTTCTCAAAATAAAAAAAGCACGGGGCAGTTCTCACTACTGCCCAAAGTGGATGATTAGAGTCGGCTTCTCTAACTCCCTATGTTGTGCTTATTAGGCTTATCGCAAGGGAACAGTTTTTAGCTCTGCCAAGCCACATAGCGTGCTTACTACTATGTGTCCATGTCTCCATGGATTGCCGAGCGGTTTAACGACGTTTTGGGAGTCGGGATAACGAGAAAAGTGATACTTTTACGTTTTTTCCAACTTAATTATGACATCTTTCTTTAAAAAAGTCAATATTTATCGCTTTCTTTAACGAAAAAAATCCCACAAGAACGAATCCTGTGGGGAGATACACATTTTAGAAAAGCTTTCCTTTATTCTACTATTTTTCTTGTATTTTATCATTTAGAATGATAAAATACAAGTTTTTTGATAAAATAACCAAAAACTACTCGCTATCCCTTCTCACATTACCCTACATATCGTTTGATATGCGACTGATCGTTCAGGGAAACTTCAAGGACAACTTTTCTCTCATCCCCTATGCAGGACTTACTATTTCATTTCTACTCCTATAGGCTCAATTTGACACTTTTCTTCTTCGAATTGCTCATATGCCTCCTGAATAGTGAGTTCGATTTATCCAAATCTATTTTTGTCTATTTTGATGAACACTTCCACGAAGATAGTCTGAAAATGAATTTGCACCAATTTTTCTTCTCTTTTTAAGCATATTATTCCAGATATGATGCCATCTTGTTCAGTAATAAATTGCGCTTTAAACGCTTCAATCGGTTTACATTGTCAAATTTAGATTTTATTTGAGCATAGCTTTCTAGTTTGCTTTTTGATTTTTATTTAATATAGTAGCAAAAATTGAAGGAAATATCTCCACAAGAAAACGCATACTATTAAGCTTTTTCAAGACCTAATAATATGCGCTGTTCTGATTTGAAAGACATTCCATTATTATTTTACTGTTATCAAGCCTTCAGGCTCGACTGTAAATTCTGGTTTTTCTGCTATCGTACCATCTTCTTTAAGGTAATACCAGCCATCATTTGATTTGACAAAGGCATTGGAAACCATATCCCCATTTTGACTATCAAGATAGTACCAAGTCTCCTTGTATTTGATCCAGCCTGTTTTCATGGCGCCCTCTGTGTCAAAATAATACCACTTCTCAGCGATTTTCTTCCAGCCTGTAGCCATTTCTCCTGACTGGTCAAACCAGTACCAGTTGCCGTCTGTGTGCTTCTTCCAGCGGTCTGCAAGCATATATCCTGAACCGTCAAAGTAATACCAGGTACCATTGACTTTCTCAAACTTATCTTTTGGATAAGAACCATCTGAGTGTACATACCAGGTGCCAGTATCATTCTGTTGCCATCCTGCTTCAATCGTCAAGCCGTTTTCAATATCCTGCTTAAACTGCTCACGGCTAATACCCCATTTGGCAAGATAAGGATAAGGGTCAACATGATCTGAGTTATTATTGGGTTGGTTATTGGTGCAGTATTCGTGTGTCTTGATACCTGCCAAGTCGTCTGTATCAAGTGTTTTCGGTATACCAGCTTCATCCGCTAGATTGCGCAAGAGTTCGATATAGAGACGATAGTCAATCAGAAACTCTTCTTTTGATTCATGGCTTTCAATCAGTTCAACTTGTGCATAACCTTCTGCATTCCAACCGCCCCCAACGTCCCAGGCACCATTATCAACAGGTCCTACCTGCATAACACGACCATTACCGACTACGTGAGAAAAGAAGCCCAATTCAGGATCTTTTCTGTAATGGTAGTCAGCCTCATTTTGCACCGTTGAGTTACGGTTGCCTGTGGAATGGGCATGGACTTGCCTATATGGTTGCACGCCGACTTGAGGCAAATCTGTTCTTAATTTACTCACATCAATTTCCATATTCTACTCCTTATCAATTAAAACAACTTATTTTTTACAATCCAGAACCAGAAACTCCTTTATTTCTACCTTACAAAGAAGACAATCCTAGTCACGATTAGGCTTGTAGATAGAACTTTAAAATGCACTATTTTGACACTGTAAATAGGACTGACAAGGTCTGCATTCTATCTACAATAACACCCCAGACTAAAAAGCTTTTCAAAAGTATATTTTTACAGTCTCTATATGTTCTTTTAATAAATACATTATATCATATAAAAGAAGTCAAAAGTATATTAAACTATTTTCAAGACCAAACTAAAGATGACAGCACAAGTTTTTTCGATTTTCACTAGAGGAAATAGATTTTATTCAGTAAATCAAGCTAGGATGACACTTTTGTTGCCAAGATGGCCTTCCCTTCTTTTATCAAGGGGTGACGGAAAAGCGAAAAGTACAGTTGAACTGTCATGGCAACCCAGATAAGGGGTTCACAAAGAATAACTCCTCTATAGCCTGCCCAAGGGATAATCATGACCACAAAAGCGATTTTCCCGATTAGTTCAATAAAGCTGGAAACCAGAGGAAGGATCTTTTGCCCCAAGCCCTGCAAACAATTACGATAAATCAACAAGAGACTCAAAATAGGATAGAAGGCTGAACTAATTTGCAGGTAGAGACTACCATTTTCTACCAAATAGCTATCCGTCGAACTAGCCAAGAAGGAAACCAAGGCTGGACTAGCAAAAAAGAGGAAGACACAAACAAAAACTGCCCAGGACATACTTAAACGACTGCCGATTCGAAGACCTTGAACAATGCGGTCAGGTCGCTTAGCTCCAAGATTTTGCGAAGCATAGGTCGTCATAGAAGCAGAGATAGCGGTCATAGGAAGAAGGGCAAAGGCCATAATGCGGCGAGCCGCCGTTTGAGCACTAATAATCACTGCACCAAAGGTATTAACAGAAGACTGTAAAATCACACTGCCGATAGATACAATTGAACTCATCAAGCCCATAGCCAAACCTTGCTCCAAGAGATCAGCGTATAAGACCTTATCCCATTTGAAATGCTTGAGTTGAGGCAAAAGTTCTGGCACACTCTTACGGATATAATAAAAGCAGAGAACCGCTGATAAACCCTGCGAAATGATGGTAGCAAGTCCTGCGGATTGAACTCCCAGATGCAATTGCGTAATGAAATAGAGATCCAGAACCACATTGACAAGAGCAGAGAAAATCAAAAATCCAAGGGCAGCTAGACTGTCCCCAATAGATCGCAACAAACCTGCAAAGAGATTATAAGCAAAGCTGACACCAACACAGGTCACAATCATAGAAATATATTGATAGGACTGAGGGAGGATTTCAGCAGGGGTATCTAGGTATTGCAAAAGTGGATACAATCCAAGAAAGCCCAGCAACATAACTACAATACTCAAAAAGGCACCTAGTATCCAAGTGGCAGCTACTGCTTCCTTGATTTTTGTGAAATTCCGAGCTCCATAATAACGGGCAATGACAATCCCCATGCCATTGCCAACACCAAGAGTAAAACCCACAATCAGGTCAAAAATCGCTGTCGTCGCTCCTACCGCCGCCAAGGAGTCTTGTCCAAGAAAACGCCCAACAATCAAGACATCAGCTGTATTATAGAGTTGCTGAAAGATATTAGACAGCAAGATTGGAAAGGCGAAGCTTAAGAGCGAGGGGAGAATAGGACCATGAATCAGGTCCACTGTTCGTTTTTTATTCATAAGGCTATTATATCAGCTTTCTAGTGGAGCGACAAGAAACAGCAAACTATAGATGATCTGAAAACTTGAACAAAAAACCGAAAAAGTAGCGGATTTCCCCACTACTTTAACAGCTTATTCTTCAATTTCGATTTCAAGTTCATCGCCTAGGTCAAGTGTAACTTCTTCATTCACAGAATCTGCTTGAACTGCTTCATCTTTTTTGTTTTCAGTATCTTGTTCTGAAGCTTCTTCTCCATCAATCAAGCCAAATTTAGAACGGACTTGCTTATCAATTTCATCAAAGATTTCTGGGTGCTCTGCCAAGTATTTCTTGGCATTTTCAGAACCCTGACCGATTTTTTCATCCTTGTAAGAATACCAAGCTCCTGCCTTTTTGATAATATCCAAGTCGCTTGCAATCTTCAAGAGTTCACCAGTCTTAGAAATTCCTTCTCCGTACATAATTTCAACTACGGCTTCCTTAAACGGTGGAGCTACCTTATTTTTTACAACCTTAATCTTAGTTTCTTTACCAACATTGGTTTCTTTTTGGTCACCAGTTCCCTTAATTTGTGTATTACCACGAACATCCAAGCGGACTGAAGCATAGAATTTCAAAGCACGTCCGCCAGGTGTTGTTTCTGGATTTCCAAACATGACCCCAACTTTCTCACGCAATTGGTTGATAAAGATGGCAATTGTTTTGGTTTTATTGATAGAAGCACCAAGTTTACGCATGGCCTGACTCATCATACGGGCCTGCAAACCAACGTGGTTATCTCCTATATCTCCATCAATTTCCGCACGAGGGACAAGGGCAGCAACTGAGTCGACTACGACAAGATCTACAGCACCTGAGTCAATCAATTTTCCTGCAATCTCAAGACCTTGCTCTCCCGAGTCTGGTTGAGACAAGAGCAATTCGTCAATATTGACACCAAGAGCCGCAGCATAAGCTGGATCGAGGGCATGTTCCGCATCGATAAAAGCTGCAATTCCACCTTCTTTTTGCGCTTGTGCAACTGCATGAAGGGCAACCGTTGTCTTACCAGATGACTCTGGCCCATAGATTTCGATGATACGTCCCTTAGGATAACCACCTGAACCAAGGGCAATGTCAAGAGCTAAAGAACCTGAGCTCATCACTTGCACCTTTTGCTCCGCACGTTCACCCAAACGCATGATTGATCCTTTACCAAAGTCTTTCTCAATCAATTTAAGAGCGTCATTCAAGGCTTTTTCACGTTCTGCCCCGAATTTTTTTGAAATTTCATCTAATTTTTTTGGTTTTTTCGCCATTCTATTCTCCTACATTCTAATGGTCCTCAGACCTACCTACTATTATATCAAAAGTTAGTCACTTAATAAAGCCTTGCGAACTAGGTTAAAGGCATGCATAACCGCAATGTGACGTACATCTGCTCGACTTCTACCTCCAATATTCACCTTGATGACCTTAGTTCCATGCTCCTGTGCCAATCCTATGAAGACTGTTCCAGCTGGGTGTCCTTCGAGGCTATCTGGTCCTGCCACTCCAGTCAAACTAATGCCAAAATCTGACTGGGTCTTGCTTCGTGCCTGCTCAGCCATCTTCTGTGCTGTAAATTCAGACACAACACCCTGTTCTTCCAAATCCTTGACAGGAATATCCAACATCTTTGATTTTTCCTCCAGGCTATAGGTTACAAAACCACCTTTAAATATACTTGAAGCACCCGAAAAATCAGCTACAGTAGCTTGGAAAAGACCAGCCGTCAAACTCTCTGCAGCCGTGATGGTTTTCCCTTGCCTTTTCAGTTCTTCTACCACAATGCTAGCTAAACTAGTTTCTTCCCCATAACCATAACAAAGGTCTCGTAAAGAAAGGCCTTCAAAAGTCTTGCGATTCAAGATTTGATTTTCCAAGATATCCAGCACTTGATTCGCCTCTTCTTGACTGCTAGCCTTTGTTGACAGACGCAAGGTTACCTCTCCTGTCTTGGCATAAGGTGCCAAGGTCGGATCGGTCTGATTATCAATCAAATCAGCCAAAATCGTCACCAGCTGGCTCTCGCCAATCCCAAAGAAACGAAGAACTCGGGAATACAACTTGCTCCCTGTCATCAACTTGGGTAGAAGTTGGTTTAAGACCATGGGTTTCAATTCACTTGGTGGACCTGGAAGAACAACGTAGGTCACTCCATCGACTTCCAATATTCCTCCCACAGCCAGTCCTGTTTCGTTGGGTAGTGGAGTCGCTCCTTCTACAATTTGGGCTTGTCTTTCGTTATTCGGTGTTCGGGCATAGTCTGGTCTCTGGGCAAAAAAGACATCCAACTTCTCCTGGGCCTGAGGATCGAAGACTAATTCTTTCCCTAAAAATTTAGCCAGAGTTTGTTTGGTCAAATCGTCCTCAGTCGGCCCCAAACCGCCTGTCAAAATCACCAGACTGCTACGTTGACTGGCGATCTCAAGCAAAGCCAAGAGACGAGCTTCATTGTCTCCTACAGCCGTCTGAAAATATACATCTACCCCAATCTCTGCTAATTTTTCCGATAAAAACTGGGCATTGGTATTGACAATCTGTCCTGTCAAAATCTCTGTTCCAACAGCAATGATTTCTGCTTTCATGTTTCCTCCTACCTATCTATTCGTATTTTTTTGAAAAAATCGCAGGAATTTTCCTACGATTGATTTTTTATTTGTATCAAAAGTTAATTATCCTCATCACCAACAGGTGCTCGTCCAAATAAATCTTCAAATAAGACCGCATTGGTTTCGACCTGGGTAACTTCTTCTTGTCCCAAAGAACGTCGGAGTAGATTTTGCATTTCCAACATATGGGCTCTCGAAACAATCTGGTAAGAAACACCTTGAAGCATCTCTCCTTCACCCTGCAACTGCTGAGTTTCAATGGTTTTAAATGAATCTTTATAGCCCAACAAGCTCGGAATACTTTTCGCAGACAAATCAATATTGGTCTGCATATTGTCACTCAAAGCTTTTAGAATCTCTTGATAATGACCAACGCTATTTAAACTGAGAGCTTTTTCCATGACTTTTTGAATAACTTCACGTTGACGTTTTTGACGACCATAATCTCCCTCAGGATCTTGGTAACGCATTCGTGCATATACTAGGGCTTCTTCTCCCCCAATATGTTGCTCCCCAACACCGATAGAAATGGTATTAAATTCTTCTTGGTCACTGATAGAAATTGGGAAACCTAGGGTATTATTGACTGTAATACCACCTACTGCATCCACTAGTTTTTGCAACCCTTTCATATTGACCATCACATAGCGATCAATATGGATATTCATCATTTTTTGAATGGTTTCTATAGCAAGCTCTGCTCCACCATCTGCATATGCTGAATTCAGTTTCGCTTCATGAGCCTGACCATTCCCTGATTCAATGCGGGTCAGAATATCCCGCTCTAAACTCATCATCGTTGTTTTTTTCGTTTTAGGATTCACTGTCATCAAGATCATGCTATCACTTCTACCGACCCAAGTTTCAGTTCGTTCAGCATTTCCGGTGTCCACTCCCATTAACAGAATGGTTAGAGGTTCAGTCGCTTCAATAACCTTGGTTTCTTCGCCGATTTTTTTATAGGTTTTAGCTAAGGTTTGTGTGCCTTGCTGATAAATAGTATACGCAAAAACACCGACACCTAAAACTGTCACAGCTAGAAAAGCTAATACCATTCCAATAATTTTTTTAACCATATTTCTACTAATCGATCAGTTTACCCATCAAGTAAACATCGATAAATTTCCCTTCTTCTATATATGCTCCACGCTCTTGGCGACCTTCAATTACAAAGCCATGCTTTTGATAAAGATGGACTGCTGCTTGATTACGAGTTTGGACAGTCAGCTGGAGACGACGCAGAATGCCACTTGCTTGTGCCCACTCTATCGCTTCCTCTAGCAAAAAACTTCCCAAGCCATTATTCCAATATCTTTTTCCAATCACAATAAAGAGATCTCCAATATGACGGACTCTCTTGCGCTGGTCAGCTGTAATATTTACAATACCAGCAATTTTATCATTTAAGAATGCAAGTAAGGTTATCTGATTGTCCGAACTAGCTTGCTTGTTGAGGAATACTTCCATCTCCTCACTGGTCAAGAGAATACCATCTCCGTCTAAGCTGGTAAAATCTGTCTCCAAACTCACACGATTTAAAAAGGCCACTAATTCAGCTGCATCTTTAGGCTCTGCTTCTCTAATGAGCAATTCATACTCCATGTTGAAGCTCCTCTAAGAGTTTTTCTGCACGCAAACCTTTTGCTTGGAAATTCAGTCTGCGACCGTCTTCTTCTTTTAGAATTTCCAACTCTAAATAAGTATCTGGCAAGGCATCTCCTAAGAGATTTCCCCACTCGATAACAGTCACGCCGCCACCAAAGAGAAATTCATCCAAATCAATAGAATCCGCATCTCCTCCAATACGATAAACATCTAAATGGAAAAGCGGAAGACGCCCCTCATACTCTCTTACGATAGTATAGGTTGGACTTTTAATCATTTGAGAAATCTGTAAACCTTTAGCAAGTCCTTTAGTAAAGGTCGTTTTACCTGCGCCCAGTTCTCCAGTTAAGATTAAAACATCATTCTTTTCTAATAGATGACCCAAACGCTCCCCTAAGGCTTGTAGCTCTTCTTCATTTTTTGTGTACATACTCTTATTATACCAAAAACTTTTCTTTTGTGTCTATTTTCCTGCTAAACTTACCATCATAACATCCATAAAAACAAGCTTTCTCTAAAAGAAAATGAGCGTAGCAATGACCAATACAAGATCTCGGAAAATATGACCATAAAAGGAAACTTCCTTCTTAACCGAATTTGGGACAAGATAGGCTGCAAAAAACAAACCCAGTCCAATATAAATCAGAAGAGAGACAATGGTCATTGGATTTCTTAAGAAGAGAAGTGTTGCTAAAATAGTCACCAACACTGTCTTTTTTCTGTCTAGCATAGCAAGAAAATCGCGCATGTATTTTTTCAAGGGTAAAAAAATCAGCAAATCTAGTCCAAATAGAAAGAAAAAGGATGGCAATAAAAAGTCAACTAATTCTTGCTGCAACGTATTTTTGATGAACAAGTTATCTGACAAGACAAGAACAGCTCCTAACAAATTAATTAAGAGCAAGATACTGTAAAAAAGCTTCACCGACTTCTTACTAGCTAGGACACTATGGACTTCTTGCTTACGAGTATAAAGATAATTTACTCCAGCACAGATTCCTGAAACGAAGACCATACTTCCGATGAAAAAAGCTGTACTTTGTTTAAAGGACAAGATGCATTCTTTCCATAGGAAACAGCTACTCAAACTGATTTGAATTAAAGCTAACAAAAATAAGATTCTCATTGATTTCATCTTTTCTCTCCCTTCCTACCAATCATTATACTAGGAGAAAAGAGAGAACTGTTTTCAATCTTCTCAAATGACTCTTTTAGACGCTAAACAAACACCAGAGACTAATACTCAATGAAAACTAGGAATTGCTCGAAACACTGTTTTGAGGTTGCAGATAGAACTGATGTGGTTTGAAGAGATTTTGGAAGAATATAAATTTGAAATAAGGCTGATAGTATTCATTTCACTATCAGCCTTACAGGTTATTTAACGTTTCAGAAAAACTATAATGTCAAGATTAACTAAACAGTATCTAATTCCTTCAAATAATTTTCTATCTTCATCAACATTAAAGGATTGTTATAAATCTTACATAACTCTTTTGCTTCTATATAATAATTTTTGACTTGTTCTTTGTCTAGAAATTTGGCTCCAGCATTTCCTACAAGAATAAGTAGAGGAGCCAGTTGGTAGCTTGTCTGTCTTTGTTTACAGAGTTCAATCGTCTCAAGAGCTTCTTGGATGGCTTCGTTATATTTTTCCTTTGATACTAGGTAGTGAGCGTAGTTGTAACGAACTCTGATGTAGCCAAATAAAAACTCTTGATGCTCAAAATTTTTTGTCTGATATAACTCCATCAAATGAGAGTAGTTTGCCTCATATTCTTGTTCACGACCCACTAAGGAATAGAAATTAGATAGAGTATTCAATGCCTTTAAATAAATCAGAGTATTTGAGGAGACTTTTAATAATATATTTTCCAATGAAGAAATAGCCTCACACTTACTGTCATATTGATAGAAGTCAATAATAGCTTTAATCCATTCAAGGTAAGTTCGGTCTTCTAGTGTTAGAAAAGTACTTCGTTCAATCTCTATTCTATAAATATATTCCAAATCGTCATAATTTCTGTCATCTAATAGTCGAGCAGATAATTGCTTGAAATTAGAGAGGTTAGATTTAATTTCAATTTGTTCATTGAAAAAGTAATCCAAAGGGACTTCAAGTCGTTGTGAGAGTTTGAACAAAAGGTCTGCGGAGGGAATGAAATGCCCTCTCTCAATTTTACTAATCTGGCTTTGTTCACAAATTCCTTCTGCAAGAGTTTGTTGGGAGAGTCTCAACTCTTTTCTTTTCAATCTGAATTTTTCAGCTAATGTAGTCATAAAAACAAAAAACCTTCCTAATTTATATTTGTCAATTATATATCATTTAGTTAAAGACGGCAAATATTTACTCGATAAAATTACAAATAGAAATAATAAAAAAAGTTCAAAATATAATAAAAATACTTGACTGAATAATATACATATGTTAAAATAAAAACAAGGAAACAGAAAGGGGTTTCACGAATAAAGAAAAATCGTGGAATTCAAAAATTAGCTATATTAGTATTACTAGGTGTTTTTACGTTTAGTAACACAATTCCTTACCAACAGTTTGTTCAGAAGAATAAACGATTGGAGATTCGAGTGCAATTACAAAAGAATTCCAATGGTCTTGATGTTGGGAAGGCAGATTGATTTCGTATTACTTTAAAATTCAACTATTTAGAGAAAGGTATTCTTATGAGAGCTTGTAACAATACCAGATAGATATAAGAATGGAGATGTTTGATAAAATGCTTTCATAGCTAACCAACTGTTGAAAATTATGAGTTACAAAATCTAAAGTATTTAAGATTGGTTTATAAAATTAGGTCTCTGCCTGTAGAAAGGAACGTGCAGTTAGAAAGGAGGAAAAAATAGGATACTATAATTCAGACTGAGATTTCTAATTAAAATATGTAGTTGCATTTCGCTCATTTTCATAATATTTCATTCAGAGGAGTAATAATATGTTAAAATTTAGAAAAGTAGTTGCATCATCCCTTGCCGTTTTGGCATGTAGTTTGGCTCTTCCTGTTTTGGCAGTTTCTCTCCATGGTGGCGAGTGGACCTATGGAGGCTATCATGATCCAAATAATTGGGGAGCATTTTCGAATTATTATCATGGTTCAGAGGATCACTGGGCCTATGTTGGAAGTAATGGACGTGACAATCAAAAAACAGCTTATGCAGGAGCACATAGTGCGGCCTATGCGTTTGTTAATACAAATTTTGGGGAGCAAGTTACATTTGATGCGGGATTGCAAGAATAATTGAAGAAGATTCTTTTATCAATAGTTTAGTAAGCTTGTTAGTTTATAGAGGGCAGGGGTATTTCTGCCCTCTATTTTAGAATAAGGAATGCACTATGAAAAAATTATTTATACTCATATCCAACCTGCTTGCTAGTTTGTTCTTTGTTTGGGTATTTACCATTTGGACTGATACATATGTTTCCCATTATTACCCCAACGTTGTTGTACGTGATTCTTCCCCTGAAACAACTTTTCAGCATGTTGCTACACGCTTGGAAAAACTAGCAGAAGAAACGGATAGCTTTATTGCGATTCAACACCAAGATCCCAACTCAGAAGGTACTCCAGTTTTTTCTTATACGACCTTTGGGGACGGAAAGTTGCCTGATGGGCTACAGGAAAAAAATCTAGAAGATGCCCAAAGTAGTAGTGTTGAAACAAACTATTTTGTATTCGATGGAAACCTAGATATTCACTTGCTAAGAGAGGAGCTAAGTCAACTTGGCTTGACTAACATGCACCTGATAATTCCATCTAAACTATCTACGTTAATGGCTATCTTTAGTAACGGATTTCAGTTAATCGGTTTATTGATTTTCATCTTAACCTTTGGAGCACTGACTTTAATTAGTCAAATTAGCCAATTACGGTCGTCGGGCATTCGCCTCATTTCAGGAGAGAAACGGTGGTCCATTTTCCTTAGACCAGTTGGTGAGGATTTGAAAGGGATAGCTGTTGGTTTCAGTTTAGCTGGCGTGCTCGCCATTCTTATGCAAAAAATTCTGTCGCTTCCAACGCAATCCCTAATGACCATAGGAGAAGGCTTGCTCAGTTATAATCTCATCTTGTTGTTGATCTCCCTGTTTTTCGCTCAACTCTTCGCAGTTGGGATAAAAAAGATACACCTGATGCAGATTATAAAAGGGCAAGTGCCTGTCAGAGGAATCATTAGTTTGATTTTAATCGGTCAACTATTAGCGATTATTATTGTAACGCTGGGAATAGGGAGTAGCTTAAAGTATTCCCAAGCCTGGCAACAGCATCGGATTGGACAAGAGGCTTGGAGCCAGGAAAGGCAACTGATTACCCTATCATTCAGCCGTGAAGGAACGAGTCCTGGTTTTGATGAACAAGCTCAAAGGAAACTCAGAACTTGGTATCAATTGATGGATCTGGCTGTTTCAGAAAAAAAGGCTTTCTTATCTAGACACCAGTTAATTGACCGTTCTTTGCAAAATGGCATGGCTTCCTCCAAAAACTTTATAACCTCTACAGAATGGCACGATTACAACCCGAATGGCAATGTCCTTATCGTCACACCGCAATACTTGGAGCGTCAAAACATTCCTGTAGATACAACTATTGAGCAAAAGATGAATCACCTTGATGTAGGGGAGTTTGTCTTATTGCTGCCTGAACACCTCCGTTCAGAGGAAGAACATTATAAATCTGTTTTTGAAGACGACTTAACCAGTCGCATGTCTAGTAAAGATGAACGACAGCAAATGACTGCTACGGTAGGTTATTTGGAATCAGGTCAGGATCGTTTTGTGTATAATACGACCCCTATTTCTTACCAGCAGTTTTTGAAAGATCCAATCATCATTGTTATAACACCCCAATCAACTGGTCCACAGTCCATTTTCTTTTGGGTAGACGCAGTACAGAATTACGTTCTCTTTAATCAATTGTCTGATGCCCAGGAGCTTATCCAGAGACAAGGCATTGAAAATTGGGTCTCAGAAATGCAAACAGGTTACCACAACTACATCACATTATCGGATAATATCCAGAGGGAACGTTGGGTAATGCTAGCAGGAGCTGTGCTTGGGATTACAACTTCAATCTTGTTGTTTAACACTATGAATAGGCTCTACTTTGAAGAATTTAGACGTGCCATTTTTATCAAACGCATTGCAGGTCTCAGGTTCTTAGAAATCCATCGCACTTATCTCTTTGCTCAACTGGGTGTGTTTTTACTGGGATTTGTTGCGAGTGTATTTCTTATGGTAGAGATAGTAGTTGCTTTCTTAGTCTCGTTACTCTTTACTGGTCTATCTCTTTTACAGTTACATGTCCAAATGCAGAAAGAAAACAAGATGTCCATGCTTGTTTTGAAGGGAGGTTAATATGATTGAACTTAAACAGGTGAGTAAATCTTTTGGAGAACGAGAGTTATTTTCGAATCTTTCAATGACATTTGAGGCTGGAAAAGTCTATGCCTTAATTGGTTCAAGTGGTAGCGGAAAAACAACCTTGATGAACATGATTGGGAAATTAGAATCTTATGATGGGACGATTTTTTACCGAGGTAAAGACTTGGCCAATTATAAATCGAGTGATTTTTTCCGTCACGAATTGGGCTACCTCTTCCAGAACTTTGGCTTAATTGAAAACCAAAGTATTGAAGAAAACCTTAAGCTAGGTCTCATTGGTCAAAAGTTGAGTCGGTCGGAACAGCGGTTGAGGCAGAAGCAGGCTTTAGAACAGGTCGGCCTGGCTTATCTTGACCTAGATAAGCGCATCTTTGAGTTATCGGGCGGAGAATCGCAACGGGTTGCCTTGGCAAAAATTATCTTAAAGAATCCACCCTTTATTCTGGCAGATGAGCCAACAGCTTCAATAGACCCAGCAACCTCTCAGTTGATTATGGAGATTTTGCTATCTCTTCGAGATGATAATAGGCTAATCATTATCGCAACACATAATCCGGCAATTTGGGAGATGGCTGATGAAGTGTTCACGATGGATCGTCTGAAATAAAAATCCTTGTTTTTAATTGCACGATGAGTTACTGAAATATTATCATGAATCAATAATTGGAGTTAATTTAGAATTGTACTTTATCAATATTGAGGTAACTTTTTCTTGATAAAGGAAGAAATAGTGAAGAGAAAGTTAGAATGAAAAAATTCGACAATTATATTATTGAGAAGCCTTGCGATTCTAATTCAGATAAACTGCAAAAAATCTTAATAATTGAAAGTTTGGTAGATGATATTTTGCAATTTTCTCTCAGAATCAATAATAGTGTAGGAGAGATTTTCCTCCTACAACCGTTTCAAAAGAAAACTATCTTTATTCCATGTTATTTTGAGGAAGATATTGTGAAAGTTAAAGATGATGATGAAGTTGAGTGGAATTTGTTAGAATTTCAAAAATTTAGAGCATTTTTGGCTTAGTAATCTGTGTTGAAGGCTCAAAACCTATGGTAAAAAAGTAGCTTTGAAAACGTATTGCCTCCAAAGATTTAGTTAAATAATGATTTAATACAAAAAGAAATTATTGAAGTTCTGGAAAGATGTTGTTTCAGTATTGAGAAAAGGTGGGAAAAACTTGCGATTTTCACAGAGAAAGGAAGAAAAAGTATAGAAATATAGTCAATTGAAACAAGAACAGGACAAAAGAACCTTTTGTGCCATATTTTTCTCCTTTCGCTTTACAAATTGGCTTGAACACCTTTATTGTATCGCATTTGGAGTTTTTTGGGTATAACCTTCGACACGCACCCGCATAGCGGGTGTTTTTTTTGTCTCGCACCTAACGGAACGAGACGGACTAATAGTCACATAATCAAAAAAACGCACCATATCAAAAACTAAAAAATTTGATATTATGCGTCATATCTTAAACTAATTGACTATACTTTCTATTCAAATGAGCTTTTAACCAATTGATTGAGCCAATCGACTCTTAAAACCAAAGAGCAATCTCTCGCTTAGCTGACTCTTCTGAATCTGACCCATGTACAACATTTTGGATAGCTTGATTTTCACTAGCAGCTTTTGCAAAATCACCTCGAATAGTTCCTGGTAAAGCTTCTTCTGGACGAGTCGCACCCATCATAGTCCGCCAAGTTTCGATTACTTTAGGACCTGAAATAATGCCCACAAGAACTGGGCCTGAAGTCATAAATTCACGAATCGGTGGGTAAAAACTTTGACCAACCAAGTCCTGATAGTGCTGGTCAATCAACTCTTCTGAAACCTGTGAACGCAACTCCAATTTTTCGATTGTCAATCCACGTTGTTCGATGCGTTTCAATACTTCACCCACTAGCCCTCTTTTTACACCGTCTGGTTTAATGATAAAAAATGTTTGTTCCATACCTGTCTCCTTTGTCAGCTTCTTTCTTTTATACTCTTCGAAAATCTCTTTAAACCACGTCAACGTCGCCTTGCCGTAGGTATATGTTACTGACTTCGTCAGTCTTATCTACAACCTCAAAGCAGTGCTTTGAGCTGACTTCGTCAGTTCTATCTACAACCTCAAAGCAGTGCTTTGAGCAACCTGCGGCTAGTTTCCTAGTTTGCTCTTTGATTTTCATTGAGTATTATTTTACCACATTTCATGGAAAAATGGAGAAAGTTTTCAGAAAAGAGAAAGAGAACCCGAAGGCTCTCCATTCTCTTTTATTCTACTGTTTCTTCCACAGTTTCAACGGCAGTATCCACAACTACTTCTGTTGTTTCTTCATTTCCTTCTTCCTCTACTGGAGGATTAAGGTATTCTTCTTCGTTGATAGCATGTGGTTCAAGGTTACGGTAACGGGCCATACCAGTACCTGCTGGGATGATCTTACCGATGATAACATTTTCTTTAAGTCCAAGGAGATGGTCTTTCTTACCACGGATAGCCGCATCTGTAAGGACACGAGTTGTTTCCTGGAAGGAAGCCGCTGACAAGAAACTGTTGGTTTCAAGTGAGGCTTTGGTAATTCCCATAAGGACTGGGCGACCTGTCGCTGGAACACCACCTGCGATAAGAACATCTTTGTTGGCATCTGTAAAGTCGTTGATGTCCATGAGAGTACCCATGAGAAGGTCTGTATCACCTGGATCCATGACACGGACTTTACGGATCATTTGACGAACCATTACCTCGATGTGTTTGTCACCGATTTCCACCCCTTGGCTACGGTAAACTTTTTGTACTTCACCGAGAAGGTACGTTTCAACTGACAAGACATCACGAACTGCAAGGAGACGTTTTGGTTGGATAGAACCTTCTGTAAGAGCAGCACCACGCGCTACTTGGTCCCCAACTTCAACACGCATACGAGCGGTAAATGGAACAACATATTCGCCTTCACCAGTTTCACCCTTAACAAAGACTTTCTTAGTACGAGTTGAAGCGTCTTCTTCGATAGCGGTAACTTGTCCTTTAACCTCTGTGATAACCGCTTCCCCTTTAGGATTGCGGGCTTCAAAGATTTCTTGGACACGAGGAAGACCCTGAGTGATATCGGTATTTGAGGCAACCCCACCCGTGTGGAAGGTACGCATTGTAAGCTGTGTACCAGGTTCCCCGATAGATTGGGCAGCGATTGTACCAACTGCTTCACCAACTTCAACCGCATCACCAGTCGCCAAGTTGATACCGTAACAGTGACGGCAGACACCGTGACGAGTGTTACATGTAAATACAGAGCGGATAGTAACTTCTTCTACACCAGCATTGACAATTTCACGCGCCTTGTCTTCTGTAATCAACTCATTTGGACCGATAATAACTGCACCAGTTTCTGGATGTTTAACAGTTTTCTTAGTGTAACGACCATTGAGACGCTCTTCGAGAGACTCGATCATCTCTTTTCCTTCTGCGATAGAGCGGATCAAGAGACCACGGTCAGTTCCACAGTCGTCCTCACGGATGATAACGTCTTGGGCAACGTCAACCAAACGACGAGTTAAGTAACCTGAGTCGGCTGTCTTAAGGGCCGTATCGGTCATACCTTTACGGGCACCGTGAGTTGAGAAGAACATTTCCAATACCGACAAACCTTCGCGGAAGTTTGAAAGGATTGGCAATTCCATGATACGTCCGTTCGGAGCAGCCATCAGACCACGCATTCCGGCAAGCTGTGAGAAGTTTGAGATGTTACCACGGGCTCCAGAGTCCATCATCATAACGATTGGGTTCTTAGGATCTTGGTTGGCAATCAAGCGTTTCTCAAGTTTTTCACGGGCAGCACGCCATTCAGCTGTAACAGCATTGTAACGCTCGTCGTCTGTGATCATACCACGACGGAATTGTTTGGTGATTTGTTCTACACGTTTGTGTGATTCTTCAATGATTTCAGCCTTGTCATCAACGACTGGGATATCGGCAATACCCACTGTCAACCCTGCAAGAGTTGAGTGGTGGTAACCGAGGTTCTTCATGCGGTCAAGTAGGGCAGAAGTTTCTGTCGTACGGAAACGTTTGAAGATTTCAGCGATGATATTTCCAAGGTTTTTCTTCTTGAATGGAGGATTAAGTTCAAGATTGCTGATCGCTTCCTTGATGTCCCCACCTAGTGGCAAGAAGTATTTAGCTGGAACGCCTTCTGTCAAGTTGGCATTGTTTGGTTCTTGCAAGTATGGTAGACCCTCTGGCATGATGTCGTTGAAGAGAATTTTACCAACTGTTGTAAGCAAGACCTTATGTTTTTGCTCTTCTGTCCATGGTTTGTTGAGGCTGTCTGTTGCAATACCAACACGTGAGTGGAGATGAACATAACCATTGCGGTAAGCCATAACCGCTTCGTCACGGTCTTTGAAGACCATTCCTTCACCTTCACGATCAGCTTCTTCCATGGTCAAATAGTAGTTACCCAAAACCATGTCCTGAGATGGAGTAACAACTGGTTTACCATCTTTCGGGTTCAAGATATGCTCAGCAGCTAGCATGAGGATACGAGCCTCTGCTTGAGCTTCTTCTGAAAGTGGTACGTGGATGGCCATTTGGTCTCCGTCGAAGTCGGCATTGTAGGCTTCACAGACAAGCGGGTGCAAGCGAAGGGCCTTACCATCAATCAAGACTGGCTCGAAGGCTTGGATTCCCAAACGGTGAAGGGTCGGTGCGCGGTTCAAAAGCACTGGGTGTTCTTTGATTACTTCTTCAAGAATATCCCAGATACGCTCATCTCCGCGTTCCACCAAGCGTTTAGCTGCTTTAACGTTTTGCACAATATCACGGGCAACGATTTCACGCATCACGAATGGTTTAAAGAGCTCAATCGCCATTTCACGTGGCACACCACATTGGTACATCTTAAGCGTTGGACCAACGGCGATAACGGAACGTCCTGAGAAGTCAACACGTTTACCGAGCAAGTTTTGACGGAAGCGTCCTTGTTTACCTTTAAGCATGTGGCTCAATGATTTCAGTGGACGGCTACCTGGTCCTGTGATTGGACGACCACGACGACCATTGTCAATCAAAGCGTCAACCGCTTCTTGAAGCATACGCTTCTCATTTTGAACGATGATACCTGGTGCGTTCAACTCAAGCAAACGAGCCAAGCGGTTGTTACGGTTGATAACACGGCGGTAAAGGTCGTTCAAGTCAGATGAGGCAAAACGACCACCATCCAACTGCAACATTGGACGAAGATCTGGTGGAATAACTGGAAGGATGTTGAGAATCATCCATTCAGGTTTGTTGCCAGACTTGTAAAAGGCATCCAAAACATCCAAACGACGGATAGCTTTGACACGTTTTTGTCCAGTCGCTGTTTTCAACTCTTCTTTGAGTTCAGCAATTTCTTTTTCAAGATCTACTTGTTTTAAAAGGTCTTGGATAGCTTCGGCACCCATCTTGGCAACGAATGAACCATAACCATACTCACGCAAGCGCTCACGGTATTCTCGCTCTGTCATGATAGACTTGTGCTCAAGTGGTGTATCCTTGGGATCAATCACCACATAAGCCGCAAAGTAGATAACTTCCTCGAGGGCACGAGGGCTCATATCAAGGGTCAAGCCCATACGGCTTGGAATCCCCTTAAAGTACCAGATGTGAGATACAGGAGCTTTCAACTCAATGTGCCCCATACGCTCACGACGAACTTTCGTACGCGTTACTTCAACCCCACAGCGGTCACAAACAATCCCTCTATAACGAATGCGTTTGTACTTACCACAAGCACATTCCCAGTCTTTTGTAGGTCCAAAAATAACTTCATCAAAGAGACCTTCACGTTCTGGTTTCAAGGTACGGTAATTGATTGTTTCAGGTTTTTTGACTTCTCCATAAGACCATGAACGGACTTTGCTTGGAGAAGCTAGGGTGATTTGCATACTTTTAAAACGATTTACATCAACCACTATTTCTTCCCTTTCTATTCTAAGTGAACTGCTTATTCTTGTTCAGCAGCTTCTTCTGTTGCTTCCGCTTTTGTTGCTTTCTCAGCTTCTTCAGCTTCAAAGGCTGCTTTAGCCTCTTGGGCTGCTTTTTCGCGGGCTTTTTCAAGGTCATCTACGTGGATGACATCTTCGTCCATTCCTTCATCCAAGTCGCGAAGTTCCACTTCTTGGTCATCTTCGTCAAGGACACGCATATCAAGACCAAGAGATTGCAATTCTTTGACAAGAACTCGGAAGGATTCTGGAACACCTGGTTTTGGAATTGGTTTTCCTTTTGTAATAGCTTCATAAGCTTTCAAACGTCCGTTGATATCGTCAGACTTGTAAGTCAAGATTTCTTGAAGGACATTTGACGCACCGTAGGCTTCAAGAGCCCAAACCTCCATCTCACCGAAACGTTGTCCACCAAACTGAGCTTTACCTCCGAGTGGTTGTTGGGTAACGGTTGAGTAAGGTCCGACAGAACGCGCGTGCAATTTATCGTCAACCATGTGGTGGAGTTTGATCATGTACATGACTCCGACAGAAACACGGTTATCAAACGGTTCACCAGTACGTCCATCATAAAGGATCGTTTTGGCATCGCTATCCATACCTGCTTCTTTAACAGTTGACCAAAGATCTTCAGAACTTGCTCCATCAAAGACTGGTGTCGCGATGTGAATACCAAGAGTACGAGCTGCCATACCAAGGTGAAGCTCCATAACCTGACCGATATTCATACGTGATGGCACCCCAAGTGGATTCAACATGATGTCGACTGGAGTTCCGTCTGGAAGGTAAGGCATGTCTTCTACAGGAACGATACGAGAGACAACCCCTTTGTTTCCGTGACGTCCGGCCATTTTATCTCCGACCTTAATCTTACGTTTTTGAGCGATGTAAACACGAACCAACATGTTAACACCTGATTGCAACTCATCTCCATTTACACGTGTAAAGATCTTAACATCACGAACGACACCATCGGCACCGTGTGGTACACGAAGAGAAGTATCACGCACTTCACGAGACTTGTCTCCAAAGATAGCGTGCAAGAGACGTTCTTCAGCTGAAAGGTCTTTCTCACCCTTAGGTGTTACTTTACCTACAAGAATATCCCCTTCTTTAACCTCAGCACCAATACGGATAATCCCCATTTCGTCAAGGTCTTTGAGGGCATCTTCACCAACGTTTGGAATTTCGCGAGTGATTTCTTCAGGCCCAAGCTTTGTATCGCGCGTTTCTGATTCGTATTCTTCAAGGTGAACAGATGTGTAGATATCGTCCTTCACCAAGCGTTCGCTCATGATAACGGCATCCTCGAAGTTGTAACCTTCCCAAGTCATGTAGGCAACGATTGGGTTTTGTCCAAGCGCCATTTCTCCATTTTCCATAGAAGGTCCGTCAGCGATGAAATCGCCTTTTTCAACGACATCACCAACTTTTACGAGAGTGCGTTGGTTGTAAGCAGTACCTGAGTTTGAACGACGGAATTTTTGGATGTGGTAAACATCCAATGAACCATCTTCACGACGAACTTCTACCTTGTCAGCATCTGCGTAAGTAACTTTACCATCATACTGAGCAATCACAGCCGCACCAGAATCGTGGGCTGCTTGGTATTCCATACCAGTACCAACGTAAGGTGCCTGAGGATTAATCAATGGCACAGCCTGACGTTGCATATTGGCTCCCATGAGGGCACGGTTGGAGTCATCGTTTTCCAAGAAAGGAATACATGCTGTCGCAACGGCAACTACCTGTTTTGGTGAAACGTCCATGTAGTCAACAATATTAGCTGGATACTCTTGGTTGACCCCTTGGTGACGTCCCATGACAATCTTCTCAGCAAAGGTTCCATCTTCATTCAGACGAGAGTTAGCCTGAGCTACAGTATATTCATCTTCTTCATCAGCTGTCAACCAAACAATTTCGTTCGTGACAACACCTGTTTCACGGTCAACCTTACGGTATGGTGTTTGAACAAAACCATATTTGTTCAAGTGTCCGTAAGATGACAAGTTATTGATCAAACCGATGTTAGGTCCTTCAGGTGTCTCGATTGGACACATACGACCATAGTGAGTGTAGTGCACGTCACGTACTTCATATCCGGCACGGTCACGAGTCAAACCACCAGGTCCTAAGGCTGACAAACGGCGTTTGTGAGACAACTCAGAAAGTGGGTTGTGTTGGTCCATGAACTGTGACAACTGTGATGAACCAAAGAATTCTTTCACCGCAGCTGTTACAGGACGGATATTGATAATTTGTTGTGGTGTCAAGACTTCGTTATCTTGAACAGACATACGTTCACGGACATTACGTTCCATACGAGAAAGTCCAAGACGTACTTGGTTGGCAAGCAATTCACCAACCGCACGAATACGACGGTTTCCAAGGTGGTCGATATCATCTACACGGCCAAGTCCCTCAGCCAAGTTGAGGAAGTAGCTCATCTCAGCAAGGATATCAGCAGGAGTGACGATACGAACCTTGTCATCTGGATTAGCATTACCAATGATGGTTACAACACGGTCTGGATCAGTTGGTGCAACAACCTTGAATTTTTGAAGAACAACTGGCTCAGTCACAACCGCTGCATCATTCGGAATGTAAACAATCTTGTTCAAGTCACCATCCAAATGGCTTTCAATACTTTCAATCACGCTACGAGTCATGATTGTACCAGCTTCTACCAAGATTTCTCCTGTTTCAGGGTCTACCAATGGCTCAGCAATGGTTTGGTTGAGCAAACGTGTTTTAACATTGAGTTTTTTATTGATTTTGTAACGACCAACTGCTGCCAAGTCATAGCGACGTGGGTCAAAGAAGCGAGCTACAAGCAAGCTACGTGAGCTTTCAGCAGTCTTAGGCTCACCTGGACGGAGGCGTTCGTAAATTTCTTTCAAGGCTTCGTCGGTACGAGAGTCCATTGGGTTCTTGTGGATATCTTTTTCAACAGTGTTGCGAACCAATTCGCTGTCACCAAAGATATCAAAGATTTCATCATCACCTGAGAAACCAAGGGCACGAACCAAGGTCGTAAATGGAATCTTACGAGTACGGTCGATACGAGTGTAGGCGATGTCTTTTGAGTCGCTTTCAAGCTCCAACCAAGCTCCACGGTTAGGGATAACCGTTGAACCGTAGCCCACTTTACCGTTTTTATCAACTTTATCATTAAAGTAAACACCTGGTGAGCGAACCAACTGAGATACGATAATACGTTCACCACCATTGATAATGAAGGTACCCATTTCTGTCATGATTGGGAAATCACCAAAGAAAACTTCTTGAGTTTTGATTTCGCCTGTTTCTTTATTGATCAAGCGGAAGGTTACAAAAATTGGTGCTGAGTAGCTAGCATCGTGTATACGAGCTTCTTCTAGCGTGTATTTTGGTTCCTTGATTTCATATCCAACAAATTCCAACTCCATTGTGTCTGTGAAGTTTGAAATTGGCAATACATCTTCAAACACTTCCTTAAGACCATGGTCTAGGAAATCTTTGAATGAGTCAGTTTGAATTTCAATCAAATTTGGTAAGTCAAGAACTTCTTTGATTCTTGAAAAACTACGACGGGTACGATGTTTCCCGTATTGAACGTCATGTCCTGCCAAGATGATTCTCCTTTGTAAATAAGTTCCAAGCCTATCAATCAGGCTTTTCTAATCGTCATATGGTTGTAAAACCCCTATCACCGTGTCCTCTTGACGAATTTTCAGAATCTTTAAGTCTGTGTTACAAATACTCGAAATCCTGAAAAAAAGCACAAAAAGAGCAGCTAAATCTGACTTTTTCAGAAGATTTAACTGCTGTGAGCCTTGTCTGGACAATATTTCAGACAAAACCTACGACAAATGATTATTTACATTATACCCTATTTAGCTAGATTTTTCAAGGGGATTCAGTAGATTTTTGGTAATCTTTTTCCCATAGAAAACTTAGCATCACATTCGAATCACACTATAGTACAAAAAACTGAAAAAGCTATTGACTGAAAATCATTTTCAAGGTATAATAAGAAACGTTAAGGCGGTATAGCCAAGTGGTAAGGCACGGCTCTGCAAAAGCTTGATCGTCGGTTCAAATCCGTCTACCGCCTTCTATAACTTGATTTATCAGGTTTCAAATGAACAGAAAGCCCAATTTGAAGGGCTTTTTTTATTTTTTCTTCTGATAAATACGGATAGTTTTGGGGCAAGTTTGGGGCTGAGTTTTCCCAGAATACGACTTCCCTATGAATTAACCGAAATAGACTCCAGTCTCTCGTGCTCTTTGCTATAAAGTCATTAAAGAACCTTTGAAACTGAAAAAAGCTTCGTCACGCCTGGTGACAAAAGCCTCTAGTTTACTCTGTTTCTTCTTCTATTTCGACTTCTGTAATTTGGACTTTTACCTTGGTAACACGTCCATTTTTCACCTTATCATTGGTTAGGATAAGCTGTTTGTTTTGGCTGACTAATTCATAACTGAGTTTTTCAGTCGTTGGAATGGTTCCAATTCCTGTCAAATAATAACCAGCGATGGTATCAACGTCATCACTTTCCAGTTCAACATCAAAGTAATTATTGAAATCATTGAGGGTCATAGTTCCTTGAACAATGTAGGTATCCTCACCAATCTGATGAACATCTATTGCTGCCTTGTCCGTTTCATCATCAATTTCACCAACAATTTCCTCTAAAAGGTCTTCCAAGGTCACCAAACCAGCCATACCACCGTATTCATCCAGCAAGATTGCCATTTGTCTTTGGGTATTTCGCAATTCTTTTAGCAAGTCATCCACAAAAATAGTTTCAGGTACAAAAAGTGGATCTTGTAAGATTTTCTTCCAAACAATATTATCAAAACCGTCCACAAAACCAGCCTTAAGGAGACTCTTGGTGTGAATGATTCCAATCACATTGTCCTTATCCCCATCGTAAACTGGTATACGGGAAAAGTTTTGTTTTAAAATACTTTGGATAATGGCTTGACTATCATCCTGAATATCCACCATAAAGGCATCCGTTCGAGGAACCATAACCTCTCGTGCCATCAGTTCATCGAGCGAAAAGACACCTTGTAGCATCTCAATCTCATCAGCATCCAACGTTTCTTCACTATTTGTCAGCATATAGGCAATTTCATCACGGGTCATCTTTTCATCTGCATCATCGAATGACATAGGAGTCAAACGGCTCAAGAAATTGGTCGAAGCAGCTAAAAGCCAAACAAAAGGACTGACTAGTTTTCCGATCCCAATGATAACCGGCGCTGTACGAATGGCCAAGGCATCCTTTAGATTAAGAGCGATTCTCTTAGGATATAATTCCCCAAAAACGATGGAAATATAGGTCAAAAATGCCAAGGATAGAAAAGTTGCCACGGCTTGTGCTGTTTCGCCATTCCCAAGCCAAGAGGCAATCACACGTCCTAGAGTATCAGCTAAACTCGCCCCTGATAAGATTGTAATCAGGGTGATTCCTACCTGAATGGTTGATAAAAAGTGGTTAGGATTTTCTAGTACCTTCAGCAGGCGGATGTAGCGTCTGTCTCCTTCTTCCGCCTTTTGTTCAACTCGGGCACGATTAAGAGAAACCATGGCCATTTCTGTGGCTGAGAAAAAGGCATTTAATACCGTCAAGATAAACAATAAAACAAATTGTAGCAACAAATTCTGACTACTTGGGTCTTCCATAGTTCTTCTCCTAAAATAGTATCTTGTCACTTATTATATCACAAAAATTAACTCAGTACATATTATTTTTTCTCAGTGTCTATTCTAGTTCTACTTAAATTGTCCAAAAAAGAACTCCTATATCCATAAGTGACATAGGAGTTTATCTTATCTTTTACTGAGTTACCGTTACTTCTCCAGTTCGGTAATCCAGTTGAAGTCCCTTTTGGACATTGGGAACTAGAACATTGAATTCCAATTCTCCGTCTGAAGACTTGGCTTCAATCTGTGAAGCTGAAGGAACTAAATCCTCGTTTGAAGCGTAATAAAGGGTTACACGGTAACGGACACGCTTGTTTTGGTCCAAGGCTTTACGCACCTTGCTTTCATAGTAGTTTTGACCAGTCGAATCCTCGGCTTGCGCCTGATTTGCCCAGGCTGTTTGAACAGCAATGTTTTTGGGATTGCTTGTTGAGGCATCAAAACCATCCAAGCCACCGATTAAGGCATAGCCTAACAAGTGCCCTCTATCAACGGCATGGGTATAAGAGCCCTTTAGATTCTTAACCTGATGCCAACCTGGAGGAGTCCAAGAAGTTGAACCATTCCCAGTTTCTTCACGATTCTTGTACTGGCGAGTGGCCTTAGACAAGAGGGCATTAGCCACGGTTGGAACAGTTTCCTTGCCCACTGTCTTTGTTTTATTATCAGCGTAGGGCTTACTTGAAACCTTGGCATTTAGGTTTGTTTTATTACCATTGACGATAAAAGCACCAGCCCCGTTCCACTCCAGACTCCCTTTTATTTGGCTTTTGACTGCATCTGTTAAGACACTTTCCGCCAATTCTTGACCAGGCGCGTCTGGTGATTGACTTTTCTGACTTATTTTTGTCTTAGCAGCCTGATTGCCTAGTTCATTCTGCTTAATATAATAGCTCCCCGCAGATAAGAGCAATAACACTAGCAAGCCAATCAGTGTCTGTCTTGTTTTTTTGTTCATATTTCTCCTTATCTTTAGAAAAAGGCTGGTCTCCCAGCCTAATTTCCTGTAAATTTATGAATCAATTCCTGCCATTTTGCTGGAGACAAGATAGCCCATGGATCTTGACCCTTGCCCAAGATTCCATAGCCGACCATTAAGCCGATTCCTAGGGCTAGAAGCCCTAAAATCAGTACCAAAATAACTAAAAGTAAACGCTTGATTACGTAGCTTGATTTCTTATTCTTCTTCATCACTTGCCTCAATCCGCTGAATCTTAGCACCTAGCTGCTCCAACTTCTCATGGAATCGGTAGTAACCTCTATCCAAGTGAACCAATTTACCGACCACAGTTTCTCCCTGTGCTACCAAACCTGTCAAAATCAAGGCTGCACTGGCACGAAGGTCAGTTGAAAGAACTTCTGCTCCCTGCAAAGCCTGTCCACCAACAATACGAGCTGTATCACGGATAATTTCCGAGTGCAAGCCCATGCGTCGCATTTCTTCTAGGTGTTGGAAACGATTTTCGAAAACTGTCTCCACCATGGTTGATTCGCCTTTTGCGACTGTCATCAAGGCTGTAAATTGAGCCTGCATATCTGTTGGAAATCCTGGGTGGGGCAAGGTTTTTACATGAACAGCTTTTAGATTTTCTAGTTGAGAACGAACACGAATTCCTTCAGTCTCCTCTGTCACTTCCACTCCCATTTCAAGCAATTTGGCAATCAAGGGACGGTTGTGCTCCCAAACAGCGTCTCGAATCAAGACATCACCACCAGTCATGGCAGCAGCTACCATAAAGGTTCCTGCTTCGATACGGTCTTGGACTACATTGTGAGTCGTACCATGAAGTTTCTCAACACCAGTAATGGTAATAGTCTCTGTACCAGCCCCTTTGACCTTGGCTCCCATTTCATTGAGGAGAATGGCTAGGTCGACAATCTCAGGCTCACGCGCAGCATTTTCAATCACTGTGACCCCATCAGCCAGAGTCGCTGCCATCATCAAGTTCTGCGTAGCACCAACACTTGGAAAGTCCATATAGATATGGGCACCATGTAAGCGATCAGCCTTGGCTTCGATATAACCAGCAGTCTGGCTAATCTTAGCCCCCATAGCTTCCAGACCTTTCAAATGAAGATCGATAGGGCGACTACCAATCGTACAACCACCTGGCATGGATACTTTGGCATGACCTACACGGGCAAGGATTGGCCCTAATACAACGATGGAGGCGCGCATCTTGCTGACATACTTATAAGGGGCTTCCTCAGTGATGTCGCCAGTAGCATCCACCTCAACAAGATGGGCTTCCTCATCAAAGTCAACCTTGGCATTCAAACCACCAACTACCTGATTCATAATAAAGACATCCGACAAGATCGGTACATTCTGTAAGACTGTCTTTCCTTCACTTGCTAGAATAGTCGCTGCCAACAAGGGCAAGACTGCATTCTTTGCTCCTTCGATGGTTACACTTCCTACCAGACGATTATCGCCACCTTGAACCACAATTTTGTCCATACTCGTTTCCTTTACATTTGATTTTATAATAATCCTCTAAGCGCTTCTTGCCACAACTGATATAGGCCGATAAAGAAAGAACTCATGATATAGCCCATGACAATGCTGAAAAAGGCTACTAGTAAACGAACTTTTCCTGTATTCTCAGTTGTCACTTTTAAAACCTTTTCCCATCTAACAAGATTCTTTAAAAGGTAAAAACTCACATAAATAAAGAGCATGTGACTGCTTAGAGTGAATAATAATTGAACCATTTGACTATTATACCATCTTCTCTGTTTGTGCGCTAGTTTGGAAACTTCACTTAAAAACTAGGGATTGTTTTTCAAGTAATCAATTGCATCTTGTAGGGTTTTAACAGGCACGATTTTCATATCTGTCTTGATTGTTTTGGCTGCTTCTAGGGCTGTTTGGTAGTTGTTTTTTGCATCCGGGTGTGCTTTTTGTTCTTCTTCGCTAACAGGGTTATCAGGGGCAAAGAAAATAGCGGCACCTGCTCTAGCCGAAGCTACAACTTTCTTGTCAATACCACCAATATCCCCCACATTGCCATCGCGGTCAATGGTACCTGTACCGGCAACAATACGACCATTACGAAGACCTGGGTGAGCTATTTGAGTATAGATAGCTAGACTAAACATGAGGCCAGCACTTGGACCGCCAATACCAGCTGTTGAAAAACTAATTGGGACATTGCTGATTACCTCTGTACGATCAATCAAGCCGATTCCAATCCCATTTTTTCCATTTTCCAAGCTGATAATCTTTCCTTCTGCAGACTTGGTTTGCCCATCCTCTTCATAGGTGACCTTGACGGAGTCCCCTAATTTTTGAGAACTGACGTAATCAATCAAGTCTTTAGAACTATCAAAGGTCTGATCATTGACTGCTGTGACCGTATCAGAGATATTGAGAATCCCTTTAAAGGTTGAATTATCCGTCACATTCAAGACATAAACCCCAAAATACTTGAGTTCGATATCCTTACCAGCTGTTTTTAGACCTTGATACTTGGCCATATTTTGCGATGTTTGCATGTAGAATTGATTGATCCGCATAAATTCAACATCGGAAGTTCCACCTGTGGTCTCCTGGGCACTACGAATATCTGTAAAAGGCGTCAACCAAGCATAAACCATATGGGCTAAAGTGGCATGCTGGACACCAACCGTAACAAAGTGATAGGCACCAGCCGCCTGATCTTCTGTGTCATTTACTTTAAGGACTTGGCGAATATCTTCCGAACCACCTGGAACCTCTATATAGTAGGGCAAAGGCACTACAAATGCCAAGAAGGTCACAATCAAGGCCGCAATGACATATAAGGGCCATCTAATCTTTTTTTTCATTTCTTATTTCCTCCAAAATACTCTCAGGAACATAGCAAGCAACATCCTGACCAAACTTCAATAGCTCTCTAACACCTGATGAACTGAGATAGAGATGTTCAGGTCGGCTATGTAAATAAATAGTCTCTATATCAGGAGACAGCTGATGGTTGTAGTAATCAAAACTGGCTTCATATTGCAAATCCGACGCATTCCTCAAACCTCTCACTAGGCAAGTAGCCCCCAGTCTTTTCGCAACATCAACCACCAATTCATCATGAGAAGACACAACTTCAACATTTTCCAAATGTTTCAAAGCTGTTTCTAGCCCTCGTTTACGATTTTCGATAGGGAGAAATCCTTGTTTGTGGGGATTAAAAAAAATACCCACATAGAGCTTATCAAAGAGTTTGCTAGCCCGTTCAATCATATCCAGATGCCCATTTGTCATCGGATCAAATGAGCCTGTGAATAAGCCAATCTTATCTGACATAAACTGTCACCTTACTGATTCCATAAATTTTTTCCTTCCAGATGCCCAGGCAGGCAATTTCTTCTGGAAGCTCAACGGCCTTATCCGTCTCACACACAACCATGACAGCTTCAGAAAAAAGCGCTCTCTCAGCCATTTTTTCAATGTCTGCTACGATTTGTTCCTTAGCATAAGGAGGGTCTAAGAAAATGAGGTCGAATTCCCCAGATAGCTGTTCCAATGCTCTTTCTGCATCCATCTTGAGGAGTTGAAATTTTCCAACTTCCTTGGTCATCTGGATATTTTCAGCTACGATGGTCTGAGCCTTACGGTCTCGCTCCACCAAAACAGCACTGGACATGCCACGCGATACTGCTTCGATAGATAAACCACCACTACCTGCATAAAGGTCCAAGACTCGTCCCCCTTCGAAGTAGGGACCAATCATGTTAAAAATGGCGCCCCTAACCTTATCTGAAGTAGGCCTTGTCGTCTTGCCCTCTAGTGTCTTGAGGGGACGTCCCCCATAGATTCCTGATACGATTTTCATACTGTTTATTATACCAAATTATAGACAAAAAGAGAAAGAAAACCGAACCTTGCGGTTCGATTCTCTACAAAATATTTTCGTAAGTATCGCGGACTTCTTGAGGCCAAACACTTGTTTGCACTTCTCCGATGTGTCTCTTGCGAAGTAGGAACATGGCCATACGAGATTGTCCAATTCCTCCACCGATTGTCAATGGGAATAGGCCGTTCAACAAAGCCTTGTGCCATTCCAATTCCAAGCGGTCTTCATCACCTGTGATGGCAACCTGACGGCGAAGGGTTTCTTCATCTACACGAATCCCCATAGAAGACAACTCAAAGGCTCCACCCAGAGATTCATTCCAGACAAGAATATCACCATTTAGACCCTTGTAGCCATTTTCAGACTCGCTTGTCCAGTCATCATAGTCTGGTGCACGTCCATCGTGCGGTTTACCATCTGGCAACTCGCCACCGATACCAATCAAAAAGACGGCTCCAAATTCTTTACAAATCGCATTTTCACGTTCTTTCGGTGTCAAGTCTGGGTAGCGTTCTACCAATTCTTCTGTATGAATAAAGGTGATTTGTTTTGGCAAGATAGACTCGATGTCATAACGGGCTTCAACAGCTAGCTCAGTCAGGCGAATAGCCTTGTAAATCTTCTCAACTGTTTCTTTTAGGTAGGCAATGTTTCGTTGTCCATTTGGGAGAACCTTCTCCCAGTCCCACTGGTCAACATAAACAGAGTGGGTTGCATCCAAGGAATCCTCATCTGGACGAAGGGCTTTCATGTGGACAAAGAGACCCTCTCCTTCACCAAAGCCAAAACGAGCCAAGGTGTGGCGTTTCCATTTAGCAAGGGAGTGCACCACTTCATAAGTAGCATCAGGGATTTGGAAAACCTTGACCGATACGGCATTCTCCACACCTGATAAGTTGTCCTGCATCCCATCACCGACCCTACTCAAGATAGGACCTTGAACTTCGACAACTTCTAACTTATCTTTCAAATACTGGGTAAAAGTATTTTTGACAAAGGAAATTTCTTCTTGTTGGTGAATAAAACTTTTCTTCATAGGCTACTCCTCAAAAATTAGTTAAAAACATTATACACCTATTTCCAAGAAAAGAAAAGAGAAAATTTAAAAAAATCAGTGTCACTCAAAACACTGATTTTATAGACCTTTTAATCATTACGACCAAAGATACGTAAAATACTTAGGAAGAGATTGATAAAATCAAGATAGATACTGAGAGCCATTGACACCACCCAGCCTGTCGCTACACGACCTTGCGATTGTTCATAGACAAGGCGAATTTTTTGGTTATCCCAAGCAATCAGTCCTGAGAAAACCAAGACCATGGCTACGCTAATCATATAATCAAAGAAACCGCTAGACAAGAAAATATTGACTATCATAGCAATAATCAAACCGATCAGAGCCGCCATCATAGCTCGACCAAGACCGCTCAAATCTTTCTTGGTGAAGATACCAACTGCAGCCATGACAAAGAAGAGAAGGGCGCTCGATACAAAGGCAGATAAAACTGTACCCGGAGTATAGAAGGCTACCACAAAACTAAGGGTAAAGCCGTTTAAAACGGAGTAAAGTAAAAATACTGGAAGAGCAGCTGGACTATTTCTTGAAGCCATGCTACTGGCAACGAAAACCAAGGCCAATTCTGCAAAGGTTGCAATGGTCAACCAGAGACGCCCCTGCATCAACAAGTAAAGCAACTGAGACTGAAAGACCGTCAACATAAGGCCTGATACCAAAGCAGATAGTCCGATTCCCAGACCAACAAAGGCATATACCTTAGCGTAAAATTGATTGAGACCTACACGGTCATGTATAATAGTGTGATTCATCTTTTCTCCTTTTCTATGAACATCTTTCCTTGATTATAACAAAAAAAGTTAAAATTAGCTTAAATGGAAAATCAAAATACCAGCTGCAATGGCAACATTCAAACTCTCCGCCTGCCCCTTCATGCTAATATGGACCAACTGGTCTGCACTTTCAGCCATAAGGGGACTAATTCCTTGGCCCTCATTTCCCATGACTAGTACAAAATTTTCTATAGGAGGCAGTTCTCTGTAATCAACAGAATCTTTAGATAGGGTTGTAGCTAGCACAGGGATAGCTGCCTCTTTGGTTTCCTTAAGGAGCGCTTGGCTAGTCATCCGGTAAATAGGCAGATGAAAATGACTGCCTTGCATGGAACGTAAGGTCTTGAGACTGTAGATATCTGCCGATTTATCTGAAACAATCACTCCTGTAAAGCCTGCTGCATCCGCAGTTCGAATGATGGTTCCTACATTACCAGGATCTTGCACATCTTCCAAAAACAAGAACTTGCCCTGACTAAAGTCAGCTTGTCCTACTTCTTCTTTTTGAACCACCGCAACGATTCCCTGTGGAGTCTGAGAATCCGCCAAATCTAGCAAAATATCCTCTGACACCCAGACAGTTTGCGGAAAATCATCTAACTGATCTCGGTAATTTTCTAGGGCAAAGATTTTCTCAATCGTCACTCCAGCTTGGACAGCTTCTTCAAACAAGTGCCAGCCTTCAATCAAATAGGCAGACTTGCGGTATTTTTTTTGGTGTAATTTCTTAGCATTTTTTACCACAGAATTGGCTTTTGAGGTTATAATAGTCATAGAAATATTATAACACAATCAAAGGGGTTTGGTATGCAAAAGGTTAGAATGATTGCCCAAGGTAGGGTGCAGGGAGTCGGCTTTCGTTGGGGTGTTTATAGCCTGGCCCTTGAAATCGGTGGCATCACAGGTCGAGTCTGGAATAACGACGATGGCACAGTGGAAATCTTAGCCCAAGCAGACTCATCTGCTATCATGGCAAAATTTATCCAAGAAATCCGAAAAGGACCGACACCTTTTTCAAAAGTAAGCTACTTAGATGTCAAACTAAGCAACTTTCCTCCCTACTCTGACTTTAAAATCGCAAATTAGGTCTCCAGAACTATTGTATATTTTGTAAAAAAACAGTAGAATAGAAAGGTATAATTTTTAAAGAAGGAATAAAAACAGTGAAATCTATTAAACGTTTTGCACTCTCAGCTATGGGAGTGGCTATGTTGCTTGTCTTGACTGGCTGTGTCAATGTCGATAAAACCACAGGTCAGCCAACAGGAGTCATTTGGAATACTTTCGGAGCGCCTATGGCTGAAGCTATCAAGTACTTCGCCAATGATAAAGGTCTAGGCTTTGGTGTCGCTATCATTATCGTAACCATTATCGTGCGCTTGATTATCTTGCCACTTGGTATCTACCAATCATGGAAGGCAACGCTTCACTCTGAAAAGATGAACGCCCTCAAGCACGTCCTTGAGCCACACCAAACGCGTCTCAAGGAAGCAACTACTCAAGAAGAAAAACTCGAAGCCCAACAAGCTCTCTTTGCTGCTCAAAAAGAGCATGGCATCAGTATGTTTGGTGGAGTAGGATGTTTCCCTCTCCTCCTTCAAATGCCTTTCTTCTCTGCCATCTACTTTACTGCCCAACATACTGAAGGGGTTGCTCAAGCAAGCTACCTAGGCATCCCTCTAGGCTCTCCAAGTATGATTTTGGCTGCCTGCGCTGGTGTCCTTTACTATCTTCAATCACTCCTTTCACTTCACGGAGTAGAGGATGAAACGCAAAGAGATCAAATCAAGAAAATGGCTTACGTGAGCCCAGTCATGATTGCCGGCTTCTCCCTCATTTCACCAGCCAGTGTCACACTTTACTGGGTTGTCGGTGGTTTCATGATGATTCTCCAACAGTTTATCGTCAACTATATCGTTCGTCCAAAACTTCGCAAAAAAGTCCGTGAAGAACTGGCCAAGAACCCACCAAAAGCAAGTGCTTTCTCTACACCAAGTGGACGAAAAGACGTTACCCCTGAACAACCAACTGCTATCACAAGCAAGAAAAAACACAAAAATCGCAACGCTGGAAAACAACGTTCGAGATAAGAAGAAAAAGGCTTAGCTGGTTTGCTAAGTCTTTTTGCTAGTCATACTCTTCGAAAATCTCTTCAAACCACGTCAGCTTCGCCTTGCCGTATATATGGTTACTGACTTCGTCAGTTCTATTCACAACCTCAAAACAGTGCTTTGAGCTAACTTCGTCAGTTCTGTCCACAACCTCAAAACCATGTTTTGAGCAGCCTGCGGCTAGCTTCCTAGTTTGCTCTTTGATTTTCATTGAGTATCAAAAGCCCGATGTTCCCATCAGGCTTCTTTTTTATCCATGCACACGTTTCATATAGTCTTGGTAACTTTCGGTATCCATGAGTTGTTTAGCGTTCTTGACGCGATCTGCTGTTGGTGGTTTAACCCCTTCGAGTGAATATGGAATTCCCAATTCACGCCATTTGAATTCTCCCATGGTGTGATAAGGCAGAATTTCAAACTTATCAACATTTTTAAGGGTCTTGACAAACTTCCCAAGTTCAATCAAGTCATCATCTCTGTCTGTCAAGCCTGGAACTAGCACGTGGCGAATCCAGACAGGTTTTCCAATATCTGATAGATACTGGGCACAGGCCAGGATGTTTTTATTGGTTTGGCTAGTGACAATCTTGTGCTGTTCTTCGTTGATTTCCTTGATATCCAAGAGAACCAAGTCAGTGACGGCCATGAGTTTGTCAAACTTCTCAAGGTAACGTGGTTTATTACGGAAAGGAAGAGCACAGGTATCCAAGGTACAGTGGATTCCGTGTTCTTTGGCCTTGGTAAAGAGGGCAATCAGGAAATCAATCTGCAAGAGGGCTTCTCCTCCACTGACTGTAATACCGCCCTTATTTCCCCAGAAACCGCGGTAGCGCAAGGCCTCTGTCAAAACATCATCTACCGTCCGTTCACGTGATTTATTGGACTCCATAGCCCAAGTGTCCGGGTTGTGGCAATACTGGCAACGCATGTGACAGCCCTGCAAAAAGACAATAAAGCGAATACCAGGCCCATCTACTGACCCAAAGCTTTCTGTCGAATGCACCATTCCTGTCACTTGTCCATAATCAATTGTTTCTTCAGACATATCGTTACCTTCCTTGAAAACGTTTTATAGTTTTATTATATCACGACTTGAATGAAAAACAAGATTTTTGCCTATTTTTTAGAAAGCAATCTGTTTTTCAATTTCATTTTCAATTACTTATCATTTTATTCTTCAAAATCAAAACCATACAGGGTTGCAAGATAGTCCTCAGGGCGCTCTGCACGGCGGATTTGACGGGCTTTGCCTTCTTCGGTATAGAGGATTTCCGCAGAACGAAGTTTGGCGTTGTACTGGTAGCCCATTGAAAATCCGTGGGCACCTGTATCATGAATGACCAGCAAATCACCGATTTCTGTATGAGGCAGTTCGCGATTCACTGCAAATTTATCATTGTTTTCGCAGAGTGAGCCGACCACATCTACCACTTCAGCTGGTCCATCTGGATGGGTCACGTTAGTAATATGGTGGTAGGCTCCGTACATAGCTGGACGCATGAGGTTGACTGCTGATGCATCCACACCTAGATAGGTACGGTAAGTTTTCTTCTTATGAGTGACTCTTGTGACCAAAGCACCGTGAGGTGCCAACATAAAACGACCCAATTCGGTGAAAATCTTGACCTGACCAAGACCTGCTGGCGTAAGAACTTCTTCATAAACCTTACGAACCCCCTCACCAATCAAGGCAATATCATTTGGCTCCTGATCAGGACGATAATTGACACCAATACCGCCAGAAAGATTGATAAAGTCTAGCGAAATGCCCAACTTTTCCTTGATTTCAACAGCCAATTCAAAGAGCTGACGCGCCAACTCTGGATAATAGAGATGAGTCACAGTATTAGATGCTAGAAAGGAGTGAATCCCAAAAGTCTTAGCTCCTTTTTCCTCCAAGATGGCAAAAGCTTCAAAGAGCTGGTCCTTGGTCATGCCAAACTTGGCTTCTCCAGGATTGTCCATGATGTCTGTTCCCAGTTCAAAAACGCCTCCGGGATTGTAACGACAAGAGATGATTTCTGGAATACCTGCTGCACGCTCCAGATGTTCAATATCTTCAAATGCATCCAAGTTAATGGTCGCACCCAATTCACGCGCATAGGCATATTCCTTATCTGGCGTATTGTTTGAAGAGAACATGATCTCAGAACCTGGAAAATCCAGTTTATGGCTCATCAAAAGCTCCACATAACTAGAGCAGTCCACTCCACAACCTTCCTCTTGAAGAATTTTTAAAATAGCTGGGGTTGGAGTAGCCTTAACTGCAAAATATTCCTTAAAGCCCTTGTTCCACGAAAAGGCTTGGTTGACGGCTCTTGCCTTCTCACGAATTCCCTTCTCATCATACAAGTGAAAGGGAGTTGGGAACTCGGAAACAATCGCTTCTAACTGTTCTCTATTGATAAATGGTGTTTTCATATACTTCCTTCTATTCTATTTGCAAAGAAAGGCTGGGACAATCGTTCCAACCTTTAGTTCTATCTCTTATTTATCTTCGTCAAAGATATTGCCAACCTCAACATCAATGGCTTGGTTCTTGACATCAATATTGGTTACCTTCAAGAGTGACTTGTAGTCAAACTGCTTTTCACGTTCTTCTTGGGCATTATCCGCAAAGACTGCAACACCTGCCAGTTCTGAGTCGAACTCGCGCAAGAGGCTGATCATCCCGTTGACAGTTCCGCCACCTTTCAAGAAGTCATCCACAATCAAGACACGGCTGCCTGCCTTTAGACTGCGTTTTGAAAGGAACATTTTCTCGATGCGGTCACCACTTGAACCGGATACATAGTTGACGCTAACCGTTGAACCTTCGGTAATTTTCAAGTCACGGCGCACAATGACAAAAGGAACATTGAGGACATTGGCAACTGCATTTGCAAGCGGAACACCCTTGGTCGCTACTGTCATAACCGCGTCAATCTTTTGGTCCATAAAGCTCTTGGCAATAATGCGACCAATATTTTTCAAGATAGCTGGTGTGCTAAGCAAATCAGACAGGTAGATATAGCCACCTGGCAAGATACGGTCACTTTCTGACAACTTGGCACGCAAGTCTTCAACCATTTCCTTAGCATCCTGACTCGAAATAGACGGTGTAAAGATAACACCTCCGCCAGCCCCAGTTACAGTCTGGATGTGACCAATTTCGATTTCCTCAAAGGCGCGTTTGATAATGACGATATCTTCTGAGATGGATGATTTAGCAGATTCATACTTTTCAGCAAAAGTATTGAGACTAGTTAGTTTATAAGGATGATTAATCAAATAGTTGGAAATGACAACCATCCGATCACTTCTTCTTAATTTCATTTCTATTTCCTATTCCATTTTTATTCAAAAAATCAAAAGCAAACTAGAAAGCTGGTCGCTGGTGGTTCAAAACACTGTTTTGAGATTGTCGATAGAACTGACAAGGTCTGTAATATAACTACATATATACATACGACAAGGCGATGCTAGCCTAGTTTGAAGAGATTTTCGAAGAGTATTCATTTTTGTCTTTTACTTATTATACCATATTCACATAAAAAACGAACATTCTTATCCTAAAAAATGCTCATTTTTCTTAAATTATTAATCTAAATCTGGTTTATAGAAGGAACGATTATCCATAGCGAAGATTTTATTGGTCATCTCTCCTTTATCCACCAAAGCCAGAGCTGTTGACATCATCATCATACTAGCATCCAGATTGTCAATCATATGGATAATCTCTGCTTCCATAATGCGTGGACGGACTGGACTTCCATACTCAAGTAAGCCGTGGTGACTGAGGATGACGTGGCGAAGCAGAACGACTTCTTCCTTGGTATCATCAATACCGAGTTCCATAACTGTTTTGGTAATTTCGCTATCAATTAGAGCAATATGCCCAAGAAGATTACCTCGTACTGTATACTCAGTCTGGTCTGGTCCAGTCAACTCGATGACCTTAGCCAAGTCATGCAGCATAATTCCCGCATAGAGCAGACTCTTATTGAGCTGAGGATAGATTTCGCTAATGGCATCTGCCAAGCGTACCATGGTCGCCGTATGGTAAGCCAAACCCGTTTCAAAGGCATGGTGATTAGTCTTGGCAGCGGGATAGGAGTAAAATTCCTTATCATACTTGGTGTAGAGCTTTCGGACAATTCGTTGCCAAACAGGATTTTCAATTTTAAAAATCATTTGCGACATGTAGTCACGGATTTCCTTGACATCAACTGGCGACTTGACCTTGAAATCAGCTGGGTCATTGGGTTCACCAGGTTGAGGCAGGCGAAGGGTAATTTGATTGACTTGAGGGGTGTTGTTATAAACTTCTCGGCGACCTTTCATGTGGACAACCTTACCTGCAGTAAAGGCCTCAACGTTATGAGGTTGAGCATCCCAGAGCTTTCCATCAATCTCGCCACTATCATCTTGGAAGGTAAAAGCTAGGTAATTTTTCCCAGCGCGAGTTTGTCTCAGGTCAGCTGACTTGATTAGGTAAAAGCCTTCAAATAGCTCATCTTTTTTCATGTGACTAATCTTCATATTCTTCCTCATTTTCTTGGAAATGGAGTAGATCAAGCGCAGGCTCACCTTCTGACAACTCAATGTGACGGAGCGTCCGCTCGATAGCTGTGGTACGACGGTTTAATAATTCATCAATATTGCCAGAGGCATGTTGGAGGTGTTTTTGTGCCTTAACCAGAATGCCACCAAACTTGCCAAACTCAGTCTTGACACTGGCAAGAGTCTTGCTGATATGGTCGGCACTCTTTTGGATATTGAGAGTTTTGAATCCAACTGATAGGGAATTGAGGAGGGCTGATAGGGTACTTGGACCTGCAACAATAATCTGCTCCTCCCGCCTCAAATCATCAAAGAAGACAGGATTGCGGACGATTTCTGAGTAGAGACCTTCTGTCGGGACAAACAAAACTCCAAAATTGGTCGTCCGAGGTGGTGCTATGTACTTGTTCCTGATATCCTTGGCAAAGCGCTTGACGCTGGCTAGGAGCGACTTACGACAGCGTTCGATCTCGTCCTTGTCACCCTCTTCATAGGCTTCTTCTAGGCGGTAATAATCTGCCAGTGGAAACTTAGAGTCAATTGGTAGATAGACGTAGTCTTGGTCGCCTTGTCCGGGTAACTTGATGGCATACTCAACTCGTTCACTAGAGTTTTCAACCGTTGCGTATTCTCGTTCGTACTGGACTGGTGTCATGATGTCTTCGATGATTTGCCCCAGTTGCAATTCTCCCAGAATCCCTCGCGTTTTGGTTCCAGAGAGAACCTTGTTGAGGGCTCCGACATCACGGGCAACTGTCTGCATTTCTCCAAGGCCACGATTGACTGACTCCAGTTGTTTGGAAACTGTCTCAAAGGAAGCCTGCAAGCGTGTCTGTAAGGTCTTTTCTAGTTTTTCCTCGACTGTCTGGCGCATTTGTTCCAAACGTTGCTCATTGGATTCCTGCAGGGCTTGGAGACGTTGGTCTGTCTTATCTCTGGTTTGGAGGAGATTCTCTGTCATTTCTTGACGGACTTGCGTCAGACCTTGGTGCAATTCGATTCGCACTTCTTGCAAACGGTCGCTGACAGCTACTTCCAAGTCTTTTTGGTCCAACTGGCTGGCTTGTCTGGCTTGTTCAAAACGGTAATCCAACTGGTCTGACAAGTGATCTGCCTGATCCTCCAAGCTCTTGCTGAGATGTTTTTCCTGCTTATCCTGCCTCTGCCAAATCAGAAAGAGTCCAGCTAGGTTGGCAATCAATAATAGAACAAGTAAACTTTCCATCCTACCTCCTGTCCTTACTATGTAGCACGACCACATAGCCATCTGGGCAAGTCACCGACACTTCCCTATCTATATATTCGTTAGAAGCGTACACTTTTTTAAAGAAAAAATTTTCCTCTGTCAACTCATACTTGGCACCGAGAATGGTCAGCTGGCTATCCCGAACTGGCATAAAGGCTAGGTAGTCATAGTCTGAACGGGGTTCAAGCTGACTGGTCCCTTCCGGACAATAGGCAATCAAATTTTGCCCATCCTCAATTTCTATCTGGCGCATAAAGGGTGCTAATTTGGGATTGCTGGGCAGAAAGACATTGGCCAACATATGATCAATACGACCTCCCAAGGCACCGAAAATAGTAACCTGAGCCTCAGAATTCTTCTCAAAAATGGTTAAGAGAGCCAATTCCAGATCTGTATCATCCTTTTCTGGTCGAGCTTGAACAAAATACTGGGCACGTTTTTGAATCACCTGTCGCTCTTCTTCGGTCACAGAATCAAAATCTCCGACTGCTAGAGCAAGAGGTAGTTTTTCCTCCAAGACCCAGAGCGAGCCTCGATCCACACCAACAAAACCATCAAAGTCCGTCCGATAATGACCACGGTCTCCGCCTGCAAAAACGGCAACCTTAGTCCAGTTGTTTTCTGAGAGTTTGTACTCGCTCATTGACATCTCCCTTAAAGACATAGGAACCTGCTACAAAAACGGTCGCACCAGCTTCTTTGGCTAGAGCAATAGTTTTATCATCAATCCCACCATCGACTTCAATCTCAAAGTTCAAACCTTTTTCCTTACGAAGTGCAACCAACTCACGAACCTTATCCATGGTTTCAGGCAGAAAGGCTTGCCCACCGAAGCCTGGGTTAACTGTCATGACTAAAACTTGGTCAACTAGGTGAAGAACGTGCTTAATCGCCCCAACAGGCGTACCAGGATTGATGACAACTGATGGCTTGACACCGAGTGAACGAATTTTTTGGAGGGCGCCATGAATATGAGGCGTTGCTTCTACATGGATACTGATGATATCTGCTCCCGCACGCGCAAAGTCTTCTAAATGATGCTCAGGATTTGACACCATCAAGTGGCAGTCAAAGACCATCTTGCTGTGAGGACGAAGACTCTCGACCACACCCGCACCAAAACTGATTTGTGGCACAAAATGACCGTCCATAATATCAATATGGGCATATTCTGCCCCAGTTGCTTCTAGGCGTTTGATTTCACGTTCAAAGTTGGCATAATCTGCTGCCAGAATTGACGGAGCAATCTTGTATTGAGACATAGGTTTCTCCTTATTTTGGAATTTTTTTACTGACTTTTTTATAGGTTTCTCTGCGATTTTCAATCTCACTGAGGAATTGCAGGTAGTTGTCAAAACGGAAGGACGCAATGGTACCTTCTTCAACTGCTGGCTTGACAGCACAGGACGGCTCATGGGTATGGGTACAAGTGCGGAATTTGCAGTCTCGACTGACAGTAGCAATCTCTGGGAAGGCCTGATTGAGGTCTTCAGCCGTTGTTACTTCATAATCCAGTGATGAAAAGCCTGGTGTATCTGCGATTTTACCCCCATTAAGATTGTAAAAACTAACTGCTCGAGTAGTGTGGCGCCCGCGACCCAGACTGTCTGAAATTTCTCCTGTTTCAAGATTGAGGTCTGGTGCGATTTTATTGAGAAGAGTTGATTTCCCAACACCTGTCTGCCCCATAAAGACCGTAACCTTGCCTGTTAACAAAGGCAGGAGTTCCTCTTTACTGGTCACAAAGTCATAGCCGATGTCACCATAGGTCTGCTGGTAAAAATCCAATTCTGACCTATCTTCCAACAAATCCATTTTAGAAATATAGACGATGGGATGAATACCCTTGTGCTCCAAAAGAACTAAGAACCGATCCAGCAAATTGCTGTTAAAATCAGGTTCTTTGACGGACATGATTACTACAGCTTGGTCAATATTGACAATGGGCGGACGAACCAGACTATTTTTTCGTTCATGAATCTTAAGGATATATCCCTCAGAGTTCTCCTCCGCAGAGAAATCTACCAAATCCCCAACGTAGGGAGTATGCCCTTTTTTACGGAAATTTCCACGCGCCCGTGTTTGATAAACCTTTCCCTCACTCTCTACATAGTAGAACCCAGCCAAAGCTTTAATGATTTGTCCCTGCATCTTAGAGTCCTTGCCCTTTAAGTGCATCTGCTAGGCTGGCAAACTCTGCCAAGCTGAGAGCTTCCCCACGCACACTTGGTGACAAGCCTGCTTGGTCCAAAGCCTTGGTCAGCTTGTCCTTGACTTCTTCAGTCTTGCCAAAGTAACCTGTCAAGTTATTCCATAAGGTTTTACGGCGATGAGTGAAACTTGCCTTGGAAACCTTAAAGAAGAAGTTCTCGTCTCCCACTGCTACAGCTGGCTCTGGACGACGCACCATTTTCAAAATGGCTGAATCCACATTTGGCGCTGGCACAAAGACCGTACGAGGTACGATAAAGGCAACCTTGGCAGTCATATAATACTGAACCGCAATTGACAAGCTACCGTAAGCCTTGGTGTTAGGTTGAGCGGAAATGCGGTCAGCTACCTCTTTTTGCATCATGACGACAAACTCACTAAAAGGAATGCCACTTTCAATCAAGTGCATGAGAATAGGCGTAGTGATGTAGTAGGGTAAGTTAGCCACTACCTTGATTGGCAGGTCAGGATTTTTAAAATTTTGGATATGCTGCGCCAAATCAACCTTGAGAATGTCCTCGTTGACTACGGTCACATTGTCAAAATCACGCAAGGTATCTGCTAGGATTGGCACCAAACGATGGTCAATTTCAAAAGCCATGACCTCTGCTGCACGCTCAGCCAGAAACTCCGTCAAGGCACCAATACCTGGGCCAATTTCGATGACATTAACCTGGTCATCAATCTCAGCCGTATCCACGATTTTTTGAAGAATATTGGTATCCGTCAAGAAATTTTGCCCGAAGGACTTTTTAAAGGTAAAACCGTGACGCTCCAGCACTGCCTTGGTCACGCTATAATCTGCAATTCTCATCTATTCTCTTTTCTATTATCTGTTACTACTATTGTAACACATTCCCCTTGTATTTTGGGGGTGAAAATCATACCAAAAAACTATCTTTCCTCATGAAGAAAGATAGTCTTGGAAATCTTTAAAGGTGGACTTAGCGGTTCTCTCGAAACATACGTTCAAAAAAATCAGCTTCTTGATAACTTCGATTTTCAGGTAGGGTCAAATCTACATCCTCCTCCACATCGTCCACTGTCAATTCAACCGTTTGAGGTAAATTTTTCAAACGATAATGCTTTTGCCTTTGCCCTTCAATACTAGCAAAATCAAGCAAATAGCCATTCACTCGGATTTGAACTAAAAGAAGATGATTGGTCATGTTTTCCATGATGAGAATATCTTCTAAACCACCTCTGGCACTCGGATAATCAGATACCCTGCGAATACGAATTTTTTCACACATGAGCAAGTTCCCTCATATCAATGATTTCATCGGCCTTATTCCAGACTAGGGGATTATGGGTCGCAATGATGATCATTCGATTTTCATCTTTCAAATCCACCAAGAGATTCATAACCTCCTCTGAATTTTCAGGATCAAGAGCTGCTGTTGGTTCATCTGCCAAAATCAAGGGTGGATTTTTCAAAATAGTCTTAGCAAGGGCAACTCGTTGGGCCTCTCCCCCAGATAAAGTATAAATTTTTTGTTCTAGATCCAAATACCCTAGATTAACCTTTTCTAAAGCCTCCACTTGCCTTTCCAAACGTTCTACTTTTGAGATTTTCTGACCAACAAAGCCCAAATCCAAATTCTCTTTGATTGATTGGTTTTCTAAAAGGCCAAAATTTTGAAAGAGATAGCCCATCTGGTCTCGAAAATACTCACGAGTGGGAATGGTTTTTAAATCTTTCCCCTGATAGAGAACTCTTCCACCATCTATCTTTTCTAGGTTTCCTAAGATATTAAGTAAAGTCGTCTTTCCGCTTCCACTCTTTCCGATTAAGGCATAAACCTTGCCCTTCTCCAGCTTGAGATTTAAACCAGAGAAAATCGCGCGGTCATTAAACTTCTTTTCCAATCCTTGAATATCAATCATCTTATTTTCCTTTCAATACTGCCATACTACCAGCTTCTTCTTTTTTATCCTGCCTTACTAAAATCAAGAGGGCGTTAAGAGTAAATAAAGCTACAACTAGAGCGCTAATCAAGCTATCTCCTGTCAAAACACTAGATAGGACTAGGCCAAGCAAGAGAACTCCTCCTTGCGCCAGTAAGTACTTGCCATGAAGCTCATAGATTGTCATGCCAGCAAGACGTCTAATCATGATCTCCCGTCTGAACTGCTCAAAATAGAGAAGATTCATGGAATCAAATAACAAGATAGCCGTAGACAGGGTCAAAATAGTTCCTATAAGGAGAGAGTAGAACTCCATCCGTTTGTCATTTAGTACCTTGGCAAAAAATAGCTGGCTTTTTACCAAATAAGAGACTTTGTGATACAGACCTTGCTCTTTTAGAGCTGTGATACTATCTCCATATCGATCTAGTTTTAAGGCACTATTAGCCGTAGTTCCCCATAACATTCCTGCAACAGGTCTTGTTCCAGTCGCTTGCGGCGTTAAAACTACAATAATCGGATCTTTTAGGTACTGGCGTGTCGTCTTGTACCCATCGTTATAGAGGAAGCGTTCCTGTCCTGTTTCTGTAAAAGCTAGCCTTACCTGTGGGAGGTAGTGTTTCTGACTCGTCACTTCTACACTTTCAGATGAAAAGTTTTGCAGGTAATCTGTAAATAATCCTTGATAGTAGACAGACTGCTCTCGCAAGCTCTCAGGCAAGATCAGCCCAAATTCTCCCTCAGACAAGTTTTGCATCTTGTCCATAAACTCAGGAGATACGGCAACCTTCTCTTCTGTTAGATAGCGCGGTGAGACATAGATGACATTTCCTGACGGTGTGTAGTCATTGAGACGATTGCCATCTAGGTCCACCTCTGCTCCATCGGAGAAATTGTCAACATTGCTCATGATATAAAAAGAGTCTGTATTGGCTAACCGTTCTTCAGTAAATGTCTGCCACTCACGATTATCCTTACGCATTCCTTCTTCATCGGCAAATGCACTAGACCAACCAAAGGATAGACGGTAACGGTCTGAGGACTGGCTCCATTTATCGCTTGCCTTCTCCATCTCCTGCATTTCACGGTAGTGGGGGAGGAGAGCTGTCGCACTCGATCGGACCACCAATACAGCTAAGAGTTGCCCCACCATCATCAATGTCATCATACGTTTGAGAGGGAGTTTCCCTTTCAATAAATCCACCAGACTATTTTCCTGTAAACCGAGTAGATACACGACACTTAGTAAGGTAGAAATCCCTGCCAAGGTCAATCCATAAAGTAGAAGAGCAATGATGACAAGTTGCACCGTTGCCATAAACAAGGCACCTTGATACCAGAGAATCCCCAATCCCAAAAGACTGGATACCAGCACTGAGCAGATAAGCTGTCTCACATCTTCTAACACTGGTCTGAGAGCCACCCCAAACAAGCTCTCACCAGCGATTAAGCGAATCCCTGCCTGACGAAGGGACTTGATCCGATAAATCAGGGTCAGACTCATAAAAGTCAGCAGAAAAATAGCTAGACTCAGTAGCCCCATTGGGGTAGCAGACAAGAGGACAACCATCGAAAATGCCTCTGTTCTATTCGAGACAACACCATTATAACCAAGTTCTTGCAGGGCGGTCTGTAAGCTCACTCCATCCAAACTCCCTGACACAATCAAGTAAGACCCTAATAAATCACTCGTTTCTGCACTCTCCTTGGAGGAAATGGTCAAACCTTCTGGAAGCTCTCCCTGACCATAAGTGGCATAGGTAAAGCGTGTTTCTCCAGCTTCATTTGGCTCAACAATCCGACGAGCGATGAGACTATTGTGCTCTACCGCCAAGCTACTCAAAGCCTCTGTCAGTTTTTCTCGATCAGCTACTGATTGGTCTAGCCCAGTACCCATCACATCAACAGAGGGATAGTTACCAAATAAAATCTCTTCTCGATGATCAACGGAATTTATCACCATATAAAGCGATACCAATACCATTGAAATCAAAATAAATAAACGTTTCATCATTTCCTCCAAAAAGTTACTTGGTCACTTAGTGAGAAGGTGACCACAGTCACTGCGATGTTAAGAAGTTTATTAAGTTCTTTCTACTAGCAACATCTTTAAATATATTATATCCGTTTTTTCAAGAACTATCAAGGACATCAATGTCCTTAAAATAGAACTATTTCGTGTCATTTTTAGCTTATATCTAAAAAAACAGTCCTAAAAACGAACTTTAGAACTGTTTCAATGCTAGAACAAGGAAATTTTTGTCATTGCTTCACGATATTTATAAATATTCTTACCCTATTATAAAACGAAGGACACATAAAAAGGTGCCTATTTGATGTACTCTGATTGCAAAATACCACAAAGTAAATTTAACATAATCTCCAATCATTCGTATAAACAATTGTGTGAAACTAATCCGAGAAAAATCAATCACTAGTTGTCAGAGACTTTTTTAGGATTATTGTTTATTACTCGCAAATGGTAAACACGGATTATTCCTACTACTATGAGAACAACTAAATAAGACTGAGTACAGAATTATTTCTTTAAATTATTCGTTTCCTTCTTTATAAAACGGATATGTAACTATTATACCCAAAGTACTAATTATAATTTTAAAGATTGCACCTAAAATATTTAAAGTTGATAAATCAAGTATTCCGTGTATTAGGTATAGTAGACAGAAAAAGAATGGAAGGTATTTTTTTAATTTTTTCATAAACTATAGTGCTATCAAGGTCAAAGCTTTAGCTACTGTCCAAGCCATCCAATCTGGCATACCTGCACGCTTACAAGCCTGGTAGATTCCATCTTCAATCCAACCAGTAAAGTGTTCTAGTGTACTCAATATGGCATTCAATCCTATATATTGATTTATCCATCTTTTAACATTCGAAGGGAGTTTACTATAACCTTTTCGAATAGCTGTAACTGAAAAAGACCACTTTCCTCTGTCCATTTTAGCAGCTTGGATATCCTCTTGCGAAACAGTATCTTTATCAAATTCTAATATACGTCCGTTATCTACGTAGATATGTTTTCCTTCACTATTAGTTACCGTAGAACGTTTTGAAACTTGAGTTGCTTTATCCGAAACTGAATATGTAGAAGCAAAAGCAGTTGCAGATGGGAGAGCAACAGTACTTAATGTTAAAAAGCAACTTAAAACAATTGCTGTTTTTGTTAAAATCTTATTTTTCATTTTATTTTCTCCTCGAAATATACATTTTTATCATAACTATCCTAATAAACTGACACTTTGCCCTAAAGAATCTATTTTGAAACTAAGTAGACATAACTAAATTTTATTTAAACCACCAAGTAACTAGATAAAATAAACTAAAAAAGTTCATACTGTAATCTCCTTTCACATTTTAATTAATTATAAATTATTCTTAAATAAACTCAAAGGACATCAATGTCCTTAAAATATAACCATTTCGTGCCATTTTTAGCTTATATCTAAAAAACAGCTCTAAAGACGAACTTTAGAACTGTTTTGATGCAAGAACAAGGACATTTTTGTCACTGATTCACTATGTTTATAAATATTTTTTTAAATCTTCTTGCCATTGTTTCTCCAACATAGTAACTAAATAAGAATTTTCTATTATATCAGCAAATAGCTTCGATTTCTGATAGAACTGTTCGGCAGAAACATAATCATTGTTTATTATTAGAGATAATTTCCACTCCAACATTAATATAATTGGTTTCTTCTGGAAATCTTGTGTTTTTTCCATTATATGATTAAGGCTAAAGATATAAGCTTCTAGTGAATCATAAGACGACAAATTATCCAAACAGGCTAGACCCGAAAACAAAGTGTTACTTAAAGCAAACAGATATTCTGGTGCAATTAATTCTACATGATTTGTCAAACGAACTAAAAACGAATGAATTCTGTTAATTTCTTCAATCTGATTTTGACCTTGTTTTATCTTTGTAAGCACTATAGCAAAATATAAGTTGATAACTTCTAATTCATTTATCAAAAACAATTCCTTATCATAAATTGTTTTAAAATAATCGTCCAGTACGGTTTCCCCATATTCTGGTCGTACGCTTCGAATAACATCTATCGTTGCTCTAGTAGCTTCAAACCATATTTTTTCCTCATTAGGAAGTTGCTCATAAAATAAATCCTCTATCTCTTCCAAACACGCTTCCTTCTTATCATACTCCTCTTCTTTACCATAGATTGGTTCACGTAAAATCTGGTATTTCAATTCCAAATAAGCAGGAGGAAGAGCAGAAAAATCCGGCATAAGACTATAAGCTGGAACTCCTAGCCGGCGAGCAATATAGTCTAACTTGGGCAAACTCGGTTGCGAAGCTCCACTTTCAATTCGCGACAGTTGACGAACTGTCAGTTCTTGCTCATCTCCACAAAAATCTGGACGACTAATTCCTTTCTCTATCCGAATCTCTTTGATTTTTTGACCAATTAACATCAGACGCCTCCTCTTCTACCTGCTTCGAAAAATACTGTGAAACTTAAAAAATTGTAACGGCTACATCTTTCCTACTCATAAGATTTCATAGCTTCTTCCACTTCTGCCAAGGTGACCCCAAACAACTCTAAGCGCTTGAGGAGTTGCTTGCCGTTAGAATAGCCAATTCGGAGAGCCTCTCCTAGATATTCTCGTCGCTTACGGCTGTCTGCTCCCGCTAGAAAACCAAGGCGAATCAAGTCGCTACGACTGATGTCAAACTGGCTCTCATGTTCAAATTGTTCTGTCACCTGAGCTAGAGCTGTTTTCAGATCCTCATAGCTGGCATGCTCAATTCCCAGAGACCGCCCCTTGGTTTTGGACTTAGGAACAGCTTCATCTCGTTTGAGGAAGGCATGCTGAACTGTTGGAATGGCCGTCATAATCATACGACGAATCCGTTCCCCATTAAAATCTGGGTCTGTAAAGACAATGACTCCATGACGTTGGTGTAGGCGCTGAATCCGCTCTATGTCCTGGTCATTGATGGCAGAACCTCGAGTCTCATAGGTCTCTACATCGAAATAGCGTTTGAGATTGGCCGTATCATCACGACCTTCAACCACGATGACTTGGGAAATTTTCATTTTTTTCTTCGACGACATATTTTTTCCCACTCACTTTGAACACTACTGTCCATAAATTTTAATTGCGGGGCACTACCCTCAACTCTAGAATCCAATAAATCAAAAATATATCTAAGTTTTTGAGAAAAATTCAAAGACGTCCCTACTAAAAATTCATTCCCTAGGCTATCTCTAACCATTAGATATTTATCAAATGTTGTGTTAACGCCTTCCAGTGAATCTTCAAACGATACGACACACGGAATGTTTAAAGTCGATCCATCAATTTTTGAAATAATTTTTTCAAATATAATTTCCATCATTTTAGATTGTTGTTCTATACCAATATAATCCTGTCCGTATAATCTAAAATCATATTTTCCAGTTTCATAATTTTTACGGGAAATTTCAATTGAACTGCCATCCGCTACTCCCGTTACGTTTAAGAGTGTCCAAATATCTATTTTTTTAACAATCAAACCTGTTTTTCTATAGCATTCCGAATACATGTCAAGATTGATTTTTGTTTTATTACCTCCAACAACCCAGTCTTGTTTTCCTTCATTCGAAATAATAATCAAATATTTCTTATCTTTAGTTACATTTGGGTTACATATAATATAATCTAATGTATCTAACCAAAAAATTGCATCCGAATAATGTCTAGGTACTGATTTACCTCCTAAAAAAATTGTTCGGTTAGATTTTCCATCAATATCTTCATATCCTGGAGAAATGTTTGAATTATAACGTTCATTTATTACCTCAGTATATCTACTCAAGATATCATCAGTGTAGTCTAATCCTAGCTTTACCTCATCTAGGAATTTCTCAATTACTCTCTTTATTTCATCGACACTCGTAGTTGATAATTTCCAATCAACTTTTTTTAATAGCTTATTTTTCTCCTCTGCCAATTCATCATTTATCAACTTCAACTTTTCTTCATAATTTTTAATTTTATCTACATACTCATTTTTAAAACTTGAAATTTGTTCGTACATAGATCTCATAGCATCATCTTTTTTATATTTTTCAATTTCATTAAAAAGATTATTATTTATGGTATTTTTTATTCTAAAATCTAATAGTTGATTTGACTCTTCAATGTCCGAAATTATTTTTTTTGCTTTTTTTACTTGTTCCTTCCGCTTATTTATGGTGTTTGATTCATTTTCTAAATATTCAATTTGTGTTACATATGGAATATAAACATCATTTTTTATTATATTGAACGAATCTACTATTTTATCGCCCAAAACATAATCTTTCAGAGGGAATAGTAAGCAATTATTATCAATTACAAAAATTGATTCTTTAATCATCTCATTTGTAAAATCTTTATTATATTCTTTAATAAAATTAACCATTATATTTTCTCCTTTAATACTTAATTCCAAAAATTCGTTCTGCATTTGCAGTCGTTGCTACCGCCAGCTCTTCTGTCGTCATCCCACGCAAGTCAGCGATAAAGTCCACTACATAGCGAGTATAGGCTGTTTTGTTTTCACGACCACGCTTGGGTACAGGTGCTAAGTAAGGCGCATCCGTTTCCACCAAAATCTTGTCCACAGGTAACTTTTTAGCTGCTTCTTGGATGTCAGTTGCCTTCTTAAAAGTCACCACTCCTGAGAAGGAAATGGTCATTCCAAGCTCGACAAACTTCTCTGCCCATTCAAGAGTTCCTGAGAAAGAATGCATGATACCACCACGAGGGCCAACTCCCTCGCTCTTGATAATCTCATAAGTATCTTCCAGCGCATCACGGGTATGGACAACAAAAGGCAGATCCAAGTCCTTAGATAGCTGAATCTGACGGCGAAAAACCTGCTCCTGCACCTCTTTGGGCGCTGTCATCCAATGATAATCCAAACCAATCTCACCTAAAGCCACAACCTTGGGATGTTTTAACTTATCCAACAAGTAAGCCTCGACTTCCTCTGTGTAAGTCCCTGCTTCGGTCGGATGCCAACCGATAGTCGCATAGAGCTGGTCATACTCATCTACCAGCTCCAAGGCACGCTCAATCGTTGGTTGATCAAAACCAACAATATTCATCTGTGTCACACCCATCTCAGCAGCCAAGGCTATTTCTTCTGCCTCACGACCCGCAAATTCTTCTACATTCAAGTGTGTATGTGTATCAAAAATCATCTCTTCTAACCTCGTTTTCTATCTTCTATTATACCAAAAAAGAGGAGGGGCACCCAATTTTTCGGTTTCCCTCCTCTCTTCAATAGAGCTATTCTGCTAGCTTTTCTATCCGATATTGCCCATCTCCTGTCCCACAGTTAGAGACAGAAGAGATTGGCTAGATTGATAGAACATCCCTATTCATCTAATACTCTTCGAAAATCAAATTCAAACCGTGTCAACGTCGCCTTGCCGTACTCAAGTACAGCCTACGGCTAGTTTCCTAGTTTGCTCTTTGATTTTCATTGAGTATAAAGTATGTGATTATCTTGGGTTCTCTCTTCTCTCACCCATCACTAGGATTGATGATTTCTCCAAATCCCCCTTATAATCTAACTTTAAGTAGAGAATATAACTTTCTAGCTGTCCTATTTTCTACGTCTAGCCTTTCTTCCTAGCAAAGCAAAACCACTGGTTGCCGCCACTAGACCAAGACTAGCAAGTGCTGCACTTGATGCTGAACCTGTGTTAGGTAATTGTTTTCTCGCAGGTGACTGGTAGGTAACATCTTGCATTGTTCCTGCAGTTGCTTGCGGTGCACTTGTTGCCTGAGGAGCAGCATTAGGAGCCACTGGTCTCTTAGGAACTGTAACCATGGCAATGGCTTGCACTCCAATCGTTTCTGCTTCCTTCACATCTTCCACAGTTTTCGCATTTTCAATCTCTTTGAGAGCTGCTTGTTTTTCTGCTTCCACTCTTGCTAAAAGTTCTGCTTGTTCTTTATCAGAAAGCGGTGAGCCTTTGATTTCATCCTGCTTGTCCTTGGCAGCTTTTTCAATGACCTTTTTAGCTGATTCTTTTGCATTTGCTAATTGCTTAGAAGATTGTGATTGAGATGGGGTTTGTGAACCTGTGTGAGCTTGTCCGCCTGCCTGACTACCACCGCCTGCATTCGCATTAGCATCTGAGCTTCCAGTATTGCCTCCATTATCTCCACCTGGTGTAGTTTCTGGCTTATACTCTGGTGTAGCTTCTTGAGTTACAGATTCACCTTTCGCAGATTGTTGAACTGTATCTTTTCCTAGAATCGTCACTACTGAACCATCTGGGAATGTGATTGTTGCTGTACCATCTCCAGCTACATTGATTGTCGCTCCGTCTAATGCTGAACCATTTGCTTGTAAAATAGCAACCTTAACTTTTTCTTTTTCTTCATCTGTTAAATGAGTTATATCTTTTACATCTACTCTTTGAGCAGGCGCTTTAACAGTTGATTTTTCAGCAGTCGGTTTAGTGCTATCTTGTGCTTTTGGATCTTGTGCTACCAATTGATTTCCTGGAATTGTAATAGCTGAACCATCTTTAAAGACGATTGTCGCTGTGCCATCTCCAGCTACTTCAACTTTAACATCGCTTCCGAATTCATTTGCATCTACTACAGCTTTTTTAACAGCTTCTTTTTCTTCATCTGTTAATCTTGTAGCTTCTGCTACTTTTGTAGGGTTAGCTGGGATGATTACTTTTGTCTTCTCAGCGATTGTTGGTTGCTCTTGTGTTGGAGTTTCCTCTTTTTGAACTACTAGACTGGTTCCTGGGATTGTATTGACTGAACCATCTGAGTATGTCAATGTCGCTGTTCCGTCTTTAGATACCTTAACATCTGTCGCAGTTGGATTTGCTTGTTTCACTTTCGTAGCTACTGCAGCTTGTTCCTCAGGTGTTAAGCTGTGAGCATTTCCAACTTCTGTAGTTGCTGGCACCACTGCTGGATTTTGCGCGGCTTGTGTTGAAGCTTCATTGTCAGTATCTTTGGCTACTACTAGACTGGTTCCTGGAATTGTGTTTACTGAACCATCTCCATATGTTAGCGTTGCTGTTCCATCTTTAGATACCTTAACATCTGTCGCCGCTGGATTTGCTTCTTTAACCTTAGCTGCTACAGTATCTTGCTCCGTCTGTGTCAAGTTGTGAGTATTTTCAACAGGTACAAAGTTTCCTGGAACTTGCGCTGGGTTCTTCTCTGCATCTGTCTGAACTTTTGGAGTTTCTTGTTTACTTCCTTTTTCAACAAGTTTATCCCCTGTTATTGTATCTACAGATTTATCTGGATAGGTGATGACTACTGTTCCATCAGGTCTTACTTCTACCGTAGTTCCTGCTGGGAAGTTGTTCGCTTCTTCAACCGCTTTTTTAACCGCAGCTTGTTCTTCTGGTGTTAACTTCGTAGTATTTCCTACTTGTGTTTTTCCTGGGATAACTGGCTCGGTTCTTGACGCGATTGTACCTTCATCCTTTTTAGCTGGCGCTACTAATTTATCTTTAGAAATCGTATCGCTTGAACCATCTTTATATGTGATAACAGCTGTTCCATCTGGTTTTACTTCTACTGTTGTTCCATCTGGGAATGTGTTCGCACCTTCGATGTTTTGACGAACTTGTTCTCTTTCTTCATCTGAAAGTTTTGCTGGATTTTCCACTTCCACTTTGTTTTCAGGAACTTTCGGTTCGAATTTAGATGCAATAGAGCCCTCTGGTTGAACTTCATTTATCTTATGAATACCAACTTCTTTCGCCGCATTGATTTCATCTTTAGATTGACCTTTGTTGATGTCTTCAATCGCTTTATCTTTGGCCTTATTGATTTCTTCGATAGCTTTTTGTTTCGCTTCGTCTGATAAATCTTTATTGTTCTTGATTTCGTTAATGCGTTTTTGAGCTTCTTCTAGTATCTCAGCTTTTGCTTTCGCTTTTTCTTCATCAAGGTTTGTTACATCTGGTTTCTTAACTTCTGCATCAGCTTTTGGATCATATTTTTCAATATTTTCTTTTGCTTGATCTGCAATTTGTTTAGCTGTTCCTGCTGATGATGCTTCGTCAATAGCTTTGTTAGCATCTTCTTTAGCTTTCTTGATTGTTTCTTCAGCTTTTTGCTTTTGCTCTTCAGTTAAATCTGTATCTTTCTTGATTTCATCAAGTTTTTTCTTAGCAGCGTCTTCTACTTGTTTTTTAGCGTCTTCTTTCGCCTTAGCAAGATCATTATCTTTATCAGCTGTGCCTAAGGAATCAACTACTTCAACCGGTACTTTTACAGTTACTTTAGTACCATCAGCTAGGGTTACTTCCACTTCTGCTTCTTTAGTTCCCGATTCTGTTGTAGTTGGTTTAAAAGTGATTTTCGCTGTTAGTCCATCAGCTAGTGCTAATTGTTTTAGGATTTCTTCGTCAGTTAAGTCTTTACCTTTTTCTACAGTTACTTTTCCGGATACTAAAGCAGTTTGTAGGTCTAACTCTGGCTTAAAGATACTTGTTGATTGCCCTTTGGCAGTTTGTACTACTACATCTTCTTTTGGTAGATTTCCGTTTGGAGTCTCAACATTTCCTTGATCATCAACCTTGACATCGTCCTTGTTTAAGCCTGGATTTGCTTCAACAATAGCTTTCTTAACATCTTCTTTTTCTTTGTCTGTTAAGTTATTCGAATCTTTAACTCCTACAGGTGTGACAGGTTTCTTCAAAGCTGATGTTACTACATCTTTTGCTGGTAAATTACCTTGTGGTGTTTCAACATTACCTTGACCATCAACCTTAACATCATCCTTGTTTAAGCCTGGATTTGCAGCCACGATAGCATCCTTAACAGCGTCTTTTTCTGCTTCTGTTAAGTTTTTAGGATCTTTAACTTCTACAGGTGTAACAGGTTTCTTCAAGGCTGGTGTTACAACTTCTCCTGCTAGTAAATTACCTCTTGGCGTTTCAACATTGCCTTGATCATCAACCTTGACATCGTCCTTGTTTAAGCCTGGATTTGCAGCTACAACAGCATCCTTAACAGCGTCTTTTTCTGCTTCTGTTAAGCTATGGACATCTTTAACAGGGACAAGTTTTGTCGGTTTCTTCAAGGCTGGTGTCACTACATCCTCTGCTGGTAAGTTGCCTTTTGGTGTTTCAACATTTCCTTGGTCATCGACTTTGATATCTTTATCTGTTAAACCTGGATTATTTTTAATAATCTCTTCTACAATCTTAGATTTCTCTGGTTCTGTCAGTTTAGATGGGTTGACAACTTCAACTGGGGTTGTTGGTTTCTTCAAGGTAGAAGTTACAACATCTTTTGCTGGTAAGTTACCTTGTGGTGTTGTGACATTTCCTTGATCATCGACTTTGACTTTATCCTCAGTTAAACCTGGATTTGCCTCTACAATAGCTTTCTTAACCGCTTCTTTTTCTTTAACTGTTAGGCTATTTGGATTTTCTACTTCAACAAGTTTATTTGGTTTATTTAAAACTGTTGTGACAACATCTTCTTTTGGTAGATTTCCTTTTGGAGTTTTAACATTTCCTTGGTTATCTACTGTAACATCACCTTTGTTTAAGCCTGGATTTGCTGCTACGACAGCATCCTTAATGTCTTCTTTTTCTTTAGTTGTTAAGTCATTAGGATTTCCAACTACAACTGGTGTTGCTGGTTTCTTCAAGGCTGGAGTTACAACATCTTTTGCAAGTAATTTATCGCCATTCTTAGTTGTTACATTACCTTTATCATCGACTGTAATATCATCTTTGCTTAGACCAGGATTTGCGTTGGCTACAGCTTCTTTCACTTTTTCCTTTTCATCATTTGTTAAATGATTTGGATCAGCTACTACGACTGGTGTCGCTGGTTTGTTTAATGCTTGAACAACAACTTTTTCTGCCTCCAAGTAACCTTTAGGAGAAGCTACATCTCCCTTATCACTCACATAGACTTCAGATTCTTCTAGTTGAGGGTTAGTCGCCACAATCGCTTTTTTAACAGCTTCTTTCTCTTCATCTGTTAAATGATTGACATCTGTAACCTTAACCTTTTCTTTTGGTGGAGTTAACTTTCTCTTAGCTGTTTCTGTAATATCTTGTGGAGTATGAACAGCAGCAATTTCTTGTCTACCTTTTTCTGTTGCTGACGCTATAGCTTCTGGTGAAGTTGCATTGTTGATGTTTTCTTCGTGTGTTGCTTTCAGTTCATCAACTTGTTTCTTCAATGCTTCTTTTTCTTTTTTAGATAATGCATTGTCTTCATCAATTTCGGCTTTTTCAGCATCTGCTGCTTTTGTTAGGTCAGCTTTTGCTTTTTCCTGATCAGTTGCTTTTCTTACAGGTACTTCGATTTCATCTTTTGATCCGTCACCATAAGTAACTTCTACTACAACTACTTTCTTACCTTCATTTGCACCTGTTCCTTCCACAATTGCTCCGTCATTTTTGACTTGTTTGTCTGTCGGTTGTGGTTGTCCTTCTGGTACTACTACAGCATCTGTAATAGCTTTTTTATCTGCTTCTGCTACTTTTTTATCTGTAGCCGGATCGACACTTACTGGTACTTCTCCTGCTGTGATTTCTTCTTTCACTTTTGGAGTTGCTTTTGCAGCATCAGTCCCTTCTACTGGCACTTCTACTACATCTTTGCTTCCGTCTCCGTAGGTTACTTCTACTTTAACTACTGGTTTACCTGCGTTATTTGCTCCACCGTTTGCACTTTGGTCTGTACCTTCTACTACTTTTCCTTCGTCAAGTAATTTTTTATCTGTTACTTGTGTGCCTTCTGGTACTTTTACAGCCTCTTTAACTTTTTGTACATCTTCTGCTTTTGTTACTTTTGAATCTTTTACAGGTGTTTCGCTTAGTTTCGCTGTATCCGCTGTCGGTGTTGTTGTCGCTGCAGTGTTCCCTTCTACTGGCACTTCTACTACATCTTTGCTTCCGTCTCCGTAGGTTACCTCTACTTTAACTACTGGTTTGCCTGCGTTATTTGCTCCACCGTTTGCACTTTGGTCTGTACCTTCTACTACTTTTCCTTCGTCAAGTAATTTCTTATCTGTTACTTGTGTGCCAGCTGGTACTTTTACAGCCTCTTTAACTTTTTGTTCATCTTCTGCTTTTGTGACTTTTGAATCTTTAACAGGTGTTTCGCTTAGTTTCGCTGTATCCGCTGTCGGTGTTGTTGTCGCTGCAGTATTTCCTTCTACTGGGACTTCTACTACATCTTTGCTTCCGTCTCCGTAGGTTACCTCTACTTTAACTACTGGTTTACCTGCGTTATTTGCTCCACCGTTTGCACTTTGGTCTGTACCTTCTACTACTTTTCCTTCGTCAAGTAATTTCTTATCTGTTACTTGTGTGCCAGCTGGTACTTTGACAGCGTCTTTGATTGCTTGTTCATCTTCTGCTTTTGTGACTTTTGAATCTTTAACAGGTGTTTCGCTTAGTTTCGCTGTGTCTGCTGTTGGTGTTACTTTTGATGCAACTGATTGAACCACTTCTATTTCAATTTCTTTTGAAACATTTTCGTGTGTCACTTTTACTGGAACAACTGTCTTACCACCTTTTTCTTGTATTGGGTTGTAGATTACTGTTGAACCTTCGGGAATCCCATTAATCTTATCCTTAATCAATTTTTGATCTTCTGGTTTCGAAACAACTACTCCAACCGCTGGTGCTACAGAAATAGGTACAGCATTGTTATCTTTCTTTGTTAATTCAAATTCTTCTTGTTTACCATGTAAACCTGCTTTAGCTGATTCTAAAGCTTCTAACGCTTTATCTACTTCGTCTTGTGAAGCATCCGACTTATCTAATATTTCTTTTGCTTTTCTTAATGCATCATCGTAAGCTTTTTTCTTAGTTTCATCTTTTTCTTTAGTATAAGCTGGTGATTTTTTGACTGTTTCACCTTTAACATATTCTTCTTGTAAAAGAGATTTGTCTACATCAACTTTTACTTTTTCACTACCAGGTTTTAATTCGTTGATTGCGGTTTCTAATGTTTTGAATAAGTTTTCTACAGTTGAGATGGATTTATCAGCACCATTCGCTTTATCTAACACACTTTCAGCAGCTGTTAACGCTTTATCAAATGCAGTTTTCTTGTCGGTTGCAGCCGATGTATATTTATCCGTTGCTTTTAATTCGTTCGCTTTTCCAGCTAACTCCTTAAGTTGTTTCATTTTGCTATTTAATTGCTTAGCTTGTGAAACATAATTTTCTATTTCTTCTTTATTAGCGCTGTTTTCCACTAAATCTTTAAACGATTGTTTTTGATTATTATTTAAGTGCTCTAGTTTTTCTATTTCAGCTACAGCGTTTTTGCGTTCACCTGCTAATTTAGCAAATTCAACGATAGTAGCCATTTCGTCAATATTAGATGCTTTATCAATTTCTTTCTTGTATTCGTCTTTTTCTGTCTCAGTTAAATCTGGGATATTATCAATCATATCCTTATATTGCTGACGAACTTTATCTGCTTCTTCTTTTTTATGAGCAGCTTCTTTAGCAGACGCTTCTTTTTGAGCTTTTTCTACTATATTTAAGATAGTTCCATCTGTAGTTACAGGACCTACTTCAGTTGCTTTGTCTATTGCAGCAATATATTCAGCCTTTTTAGCTGGTGATAAATCTTCATCTGGAATTCCATTAATCGTTTCTTTTGCTTTCGTACGAGCAGCATCTAAATCTTTCTTGACTAGTATATCAACAAGACTATCTAAACGAGCTTTTGTTGCGTCACGATTAGCGTCAGTATCTGGATGATTAGCATCGGACACTTTATCAACATTATCATTTGGTTTTATAGTTGCAGTGTTGATTTTAGCAATTGCTGCTTCTTTGTCTTCTTTTGTTATATAACCAAGAGCATTAATCTTATCATTAGCAGCTTTTTTCATTTTAGCTAATGCTACAGCATTTTCATTAGCTCTTGATTGAGCTTTATTCAGAACACTTTCAATCTTGTCTCGAGTATTTTTTCCTTTAATTTCATTTTTATATCCTTCTTTTTCACTTGGATATAGATTATCTAACGAATCGATTACATTGGTTGCTTCATTTCGTGCAGCGTTAACATCAAAAGCAGGTTCTTGTTTTTGCTTAAATAAACGTGCTTTAGGTACAGTACCCAAGGTACGTTGAAGTCCTCCTGTTCGTATAATGTCTAAATCATTTTTTCCATTGAAGTCAAGTCTAGCAGGAACCTTATATAAGTTGAAACTAACATTAGGTTTAAGATCCCCTGTACTTACGACCTTATTACTATTGTAGTTCTTCTGCCCAGCTTCTGTTAAATTAGCTCCTAAAAAGCTATCTAAGGCTCTAGATTTATCTGCTCCACTAATATTATCATAATTTTCCACTTCTACAGGATTAATATAGTAGGTAAGCAGTCCATCCGTTACTCGTTCTAGAGTCTCAGTTTTTGCCGGTTTTGGTTTTTCATAAATCAACTCAGAACCCTTAATCGTATCCGTACTACCGTCCTTATAAGTAATCGTTGCATTACCTGTAGCTTTATCAATAGTAATTGAATCTTTACCGTTTTTTAAATTATCTTTAAACGATTTATTTGTAGATAAAAGCTCACTTTCATTATTGCCATTGGCTGTCCAAATTTTTTCTTTAATATCATTTGCTTCATCATCTGTAAGCTGATTTGGATTTGCTACCCCTGTACGTTCGGGTACCTTTGGTTCAAAAAGTTCATTTAATTTATACAATACCGGAAGCTTAACAGTTTCAACACGAGCGTATTGTTGTCTATTTAATTCTTGATATACCCCCATACCAATTGTTAACTCTTTTGTGTTTACAGGATCTTTCACCTTAGTAGTATAAGTAACCGTTACAGTTCCAGCTGCTCTTTTTTCCCAATCAGCGTAAATACTTCGGCTTTTAGCACGAAGGTCATGCATGATTTCTTGAGTAGGCATATTGCTATTATCATACCAACGATTATTATAATCTCCTAAAAACTTATTAAATTCACTATTTAAACTTACAAATGGAGTTTTTCTTAACGTTTCTCCAGTAGTAGTGTTATGTCTTTCCCACGCGTCTGGATTATTATTATATTTACTATGAATAAAACGCGAATTACTTTCCCAACTACTCCAATTTGTATACTCATTAGTAACTCCACTACCATTTGTTAGTGTAAGTCCATAGTCATTTCCTAATTCTTCTGTTCCTTCGGGCACAGTGAACCAATGAAATGGTCGACCACTCCAAAATATCGGAGCTTCTTCATGCGAGTTATCTTTAGCATTATACGTTAATGTAACAGTAATGATTGGATTTTCTTTTGTATACTTGGAAGTATCAACGTCCATGCGGAATGCATTGTAAATACTTGTTGAAGTACCTCTAAGTTTATACACACTTTCTCCATGAGCATAAGCGGTCACTTTATCACCATTAGCTTCATAGGATGTTATCCCGTCCGCATTAGCTATTTGAGATGATGGACCAAGTACAGTAATAGCCCCTATCAAACACGACGCCGCTCCAAAGCTAAACTTTCTAATCGAAAATTTTTCCACACGCTGCCACATTTGCTTAGAGCGTTTCTGCGTTCTCTTATACTTCATTCTTTGATCTCCATTTTTTATTTTTATTGCTTCTTATTCAAAAACTAATACACTATAATACAATTTTATTATAATATATCTACTTTAGGCGATAAGAATATACGTACATTATAGCATAAAGTCCCCCCCCGTCCACTTTTAGCCTCATTTTTACTTTAATTAAAATATATAGAAATTTACCCTATTTGCTATCATTTTGTCACTAATTCCTTATACAGATTTATAAATTTCAATCGATTCTCATTCAAAAACATAAAATAAGTCATTCTAAGTATCTGAAGCCCTATCCCCCTACACTTACTTCATCACAAAATAAAGAAAAGACCCTACCAGAACCAAAAAGCGTCTGGTAAGGTCTTTTTCTGAATCCTGTCATTAGGCTTATACTCTTCGAAAATCAAATTCAAACCACGTCAGCTTCACCTTGCCGTACTCAAGTACAGCCTGCGGCTAGCTTTCTAGTTTGCTCTTTGATTTTCATTGATTATTAACTGAAAAGCATGACTAGGAATACTATTGAATGTGGCTAGCTAAATCTTCCTGAGCTTTTTTATTTGACTCAGATTTTTCTTTCAGCCATTTTTCATAGAGTTCTTGGTACTGTTTAGCAGTTACCGGCTCTTTTTGCAGTTCAACATATTTGTAGTTATCAGCATCTCCCTTATGACCAACGAAAGAGAAGGCTCCTGTAAACGGTACAGTCTTACGGAAGATTGGGTTGGCTCCGCCACTTTGAACTGGTAGGAAGAGGGCACTGTCAGTCAACCAAGCTTGGACTTCAGCAAATTTTTCATAACGAGCCTGAGTATTTTCAACTTCGCTATCTGCTTCATCTAGTAACTTCTTATAAGCAGAAAGTCCAATTTTTTCTTTTACTTCATTATCTTTTCCAGCAGTCAAACCAATATTGTTAAGCTGTGAACCTGACTCTGGATCCAAGAGATCAAGATAAGTTTTCGGATCTGAGTAATCTCCGCTCCAACCTGAAATATCAATGTCATAGTCCTTTTGTTCAGCTGTATCTGCAAAGAATGTAGCCTGATCCTTCTCATCTGGAGAAAGTTGAATCACGTCAATCACAACGTTGTCCGCCCCAAGGGTTTCTTCCACTGTCTGCTTAAAGGAACTTGCTTGTTGCACATCTAACTTGGCCGTCTGGTCAACCGGCATATCCAAATGAATTGGGAAGGTCACGCCTTCTGTTTGCAAGGTTTCTTTAGCTTTAGCAAATGCTGCCTTGGCTTTTTCAGCATTCAAAAAGGCAGGTTGCGCATCATTCAAATTGATATTCGACCACTCTGTACCATAGTTAATAATCTTTTCATTGACAACATCTCCAAAGTTTTTACCACCGATTTGGACAAAATCACTTGGGATAAGCGTGTTACGCAAGATACGGTCTGCTCCATCTTCACCATTTGTCTGCGCTGCATAAGCATGACGGTCAAAGGCAAAGTTGACAGCCTGACGGAAATCCTTATTTTGCATGGCCGCAAGTGAATCTGTCTTTTCCTTATCAGACTGTTTCATGGTCTGCTTGTAGCTTTGACGATTAACGTTAAAAAGATAATAAAAGGTAATTGAGTTTTGTGGTGTGTAGGTGATTTTGTCCTCATTCCCTTTTTTCAACTGATTAAACACTGAACTTGTCGGGAAGATACGACCGTCCGAGTAATTCCCTTCCAAAAATCCTCTCGCTAAACTATCTTGATCAGAACCGTCAAAGAAAGAGAGCTTCACTTTCTCAATTTTCACATTATCCTTGTCCCAATAATTAGGGTTTTTATCAAATTCAATCAAAGATTTTGATGAGAAAGATTTAAACAAGTAAGGACCATTTGACAAGATACTGGATGGTGTTACACTACCAAAGTCATCTCCCTTAGATTTCAAAAAAGATTCATTTACAGGACTCAAAATACCCCCAGTAGTCTTAGAATTCCAGTAAGATTCCGGCTTATTCAAAGTATATTGAAGAGTATAGTCATCCACTGCTTTAACTCCAACAGTCTCAAAGTCAGATGTTTCCCCCTCAACGTAGTCTGCGAGGCCCTTGATAGAGTCTTGGACCAAGTACAAGTTTTCAGCCTTTTTATCAGCCGCATACTTGAGACCTGTCACAAAGTCATGAGCCGTTACATCCGCATACTCTTCGCCCTCTGAAGTGTACCATTTCGCCCCCTGACGGATTTTATAAGTGTAAGTCAAACCATCTTTTGACACCGTCCATGACTCAGCCATAGATGGAATGAGATTACCATACTGATCATTTTCTAACAAGCCATCAATCAGGTTGGTCGTGATACTTGAAGTAGAGCCACGCGTTGACGTAATGTAGTCCAAGGTATCAGGATTACTAGTAAATACATAAGAGTAGGTTTTCTCAGCATTACTTGATTGGGAAGACCCACATGCCGCTAGAGCTAGACCTGCTGTCAAAGCCATAGCTCCAAAAAGCATAACTTTTGATTTCTTCATGATTATTCTCCATTTTTTACAGTATGTGAAATATTATACACCATTTGAGCAAAAATATAAAGCCTTTTTGAACTTTTTTACAAAAATAAAAATCAGTAGACTCGAGTTCCTACTGATTTTTGTTATGGTTCGTTTGGATTATGCAGCCAAAACTTTACGTCCTTTACGACGACGAGCTGCCAATACGCGACGACCGTTTTTAGTTGACATACGGTTACGGAATCCGTGTTTGCGCGCACGACGAAGTTTACTTGGTTGATAAGTACGTTTCACGATGAATACCTCCTCATAGATTTTGTATTCGTTTAGCCGGCTATAAAGTGATCAGTTACTAAACATACTTTACTATTCTATCTGATTCTTTCACTTTTGTCAATAGCTCAAGGCAAATGTTTACTGCTTTTTGGCGCTTTTTCGAATGTAAGCCCTATCTACGATACTGTTTCAAGAAACGAGTCATCTTTTCTTGGATTTGGGCTAGTTCATCAACACGAGGAAGGTAAACGATACGGAAGTGGTCTGGTTCTTTCCAGTTAAAGCCTCGACCATGAACCAAGAGAACCTTTTCCTGCTTCAAGAAATCAAGAACAAACTGCTCATCATCATCGATACGGTACATATTGCGGTCGATTTTAGGGAAGATATAGAGCCCAGCCTTGGGTTTAACCGCAGACAAACCTGGAATCTCTTGAATGGCATTGTAAATGAAATTTCTTTGCTCATAAATTCGTCCACCAGGAAGGAGCAATTCATCGACCGACTGGTGACCACCCAAGGAAGTTTGTACGACTTGTTGGGCCAAAACGTTAGAGCAAAGGCGCATATTGGATAGCATATTGAGCCCTTCGATATAGCCCTTGACATGAGTCTTAGGTCCAGACAAGACCATCCAACCCACACGGAAACCAGCGATACGATGGGATTTTGATAGACCATTCATGCTGACACAGAAGACATCTGGTGCCAAGCTAGCCACAGGCGTATGCACATGTCCATCCATTACCATACGGTCATAAATTTCATCCGCAAAGATAATCAAATCGTTTTGACGGGCAATCTCAATAATCTCCAACAAGAGTTCCTTAGGATAAAGGGCTCCAGTTGGATTATTTGGATTGATAAGGACGATCGCCTTGGTATTGGAAGTGATTTTTGACTTGATATCGTCAATATCTGGATACCATTCTGCAGCTTCATCACAGATATAGTGAACGGCATTTCCTCCAGCTAGGCTGACAGCTGCTGTCCAGAGAGGATAATCTGGCATTGGCACCAAGACCTCGTCTCCATTGTCCAAAAGCCCCTGCATGGACATGACAATCAGCTCACTGACACCATTTCCAAGGTAGATATCATCAATATCTACGTTTGGGAATTTCTTCAATTGGCAATACTGCATGATGGCCTTACGGGCTGAAAAAATCCCTTTGGAGTCAGAATATCCTTCACTATCACGCGCATTCATAATCAAGTCATGAATGACCTCATCTGGCGCTGTAAAGCCAAATTCTGCTGGATTTCCTGTATTCAGACGTAAAATCTTTTCTCCATTTGCTCGCATCCGCATGGCTTCTTCCAAAACAGGGCCACGGATATCATAAGCAACATGCTCTAACTTACTAGACTTGTTATATTCTTTCATCTTGTTTCCTCAATTCATCGAGATAGTAACATTATACCACTAGAAAGACAATGCGACAAGTTTGCTGAAATGTGTTACTAAAATCCTACAGAAGAAAAGCCTCGCTAAAAGCGAGGTCAAGACAGGGGAGATAGCAGGTATTTTGCGAAAGACATATCACATACCAAAAGATAAACCTAGAAAAAGTAAGCCTAAAAAGGAGTCATAGAGAAGATTGAACATGAGGAAAAGCCCCCATATCATCAAGTAATCCCAACGCCCACTTCGTTTTGCAACTAGGAATAAGAGTAGATGGTAGAGTACATGAAAGACTAAAAAACCGATAAACCCTGGATAAAGAAGTGGTATCAGACTCTCTAATTGCCAGATCATGATAACTTCTACCAAGACTGAAACTAGGATGATTCCATAATAAAGGAAATTTGAATTTTTTGTTTCTTGAAAAGAGTTTTTCATCATTCTCCCTCCCTTCACTTCTTTCCTGCTATCCTTTCTTTTATTTTATCATATATTTATATAGATTTTAAGTGCTAACATTCTTTTAAAAAATACTTTTTTTGCTTTACTTCTATATTGAAAAGGTTTACAATTATAGTAAGAAAATTTCAGGAGGTTTCATTATGGCACAACGTTACCAAAATATTATGGTCGCAATCGATGGTTCTAAAGAAGCGGACTTGGCTTTTGTCAAGGGAGTTCATTCTGCTCTACGAAACGACGCTAAACTCACCATCGCACATGTCATTGACACACGCGCTCTCCAAAGCGTATCCACCTTTGATGCTGAAGTTTATGAAGAACTCCAAGTCGACGCTGAAAGTCTGATGAAAGAGTACGAAAAACGTGCTAAAGATGCTGGTGTGGCAGATGTTCATATCGTCATTGAAATGGGAAATCCAAAGACCCTACTGGCACGTACTATTCCCGATGCTGAAGAAGTGGACCTCATCCTCGTTGGCGCAACTGGTCTCAACGCCTTTGAACGCCTCTTGGTCGGATCTTCATCTGAATACATTCTCCGCCATGCTAAGGTCGATTTGCTGGTTGTGAGAGAACAAGAAAAAACCTTATAATCACAAAGAAAAGGAGCTCAGCGCTCCTTTTTGTTTACTATTTATACTCTTCGAAAATCTCTTCAAACCATGTCAACGTCCATCTACAACCTCAAAACAGTGTTTTGAGCAGCCTGCGGCTAGTTTCCTAGTTTGCTCTTTGATTTTCATTGAGAATTATTTCTCTCTTTATGGCGTTCGTAAGCCTTGAGCTGGCGCTTCAGTTCCTTTTTAATCGCGGGTTCTGGAGCATATTTTTCTTCCCAATCATCTGGTTTTAAGATTTTATGGGTCACTGGATCAAAATGAGCCTTGCCATCTGGGAAAATTTTCCCCATATTGGCCTGATGAACGATATCAAAAATACGTTCTGGATCCACTCCCATCAAGACAAAACTACCGTAGGTGAAGTAAAGCGTGTCAATCAAGGCATCCACTTGACCTACCAAATCTTGCTGAGCAGGCGTCTTCTTGGCTACTTTATCTGCCGCCTTATCAAGAGCTTGATGAAGTTGCGATAGAGCTTGACCAAAGTCCTCTTCAGAAGGACTGGCAGCTCTAACAAACTCCACCAATTCTTCTATTTTAAAGCCAGCCCTGTGGGTTGCACCTTCTAAATTCCAAGCTCGAGGTTCTTCTTGGGTCCGTTCATCCATCATATGGTGGAAGGTCTTGACCTTATTGAAATGATAGTCACGGCTGACAAAGACTTTTTCTGAGGCCAGAACACCAAAATGTTCCAAGGCCTTGTGGATTCCGTCTTGCTGATTGCTAGTGGTGATATGCTTGGCAACTTCCTTGACACTGCTACTACCATTTCCCATAGCGACTGACATACCGACACCCGCCAGCATTTCAAGGTCGTTATCTGAGTCACCAAAGGCCATGACTTGGTTGAGGTCAAAGCCATATTCTTTCCCAACTCGGCGTATGCCTTCCAATTTAGAGTTTCCTTGATTGATGACATCCGCTGCAAAAGGATTGCTACGTGTCAATTTCAAGTCTTCAAAATCAGCTGCCGCCTTCTCAGATTCTTCTGGTGTCATCAGCATCAAAACTTGGTAGATAGGCTGATTCATCAGATGAAGCAGGTCTTCTTCCTTTTGGGGAACAACCTTGCTGACCATACGATTAAAGGAATGACTCACTGTCCGAGTTAAAACTGAGGGAACGAAGCGACTGATTCGTTGGGAAAAAGAACCCAAACCAAAGGACATGATTTTAGAACCTAGCATGGCATCCTTGGTCCCTAGGGCAATCTCCTTGCCCTCTTTTTTAGCATAAGAAATTAGCTGACGCAAATGTAACTTGGAAATCGGGCTCGTAAACAAGACTCTTTCTTTAGTAAAGATATACTGGCCATTGTAGGTTACCGCAAAATCCAGATCCAAATCGTCCATCAATTCCTTAACAAAAAAAGGTCCTCGACCTGTCGCTACGCCGACAAGTACTCCTTGTTCTTTGACGATTTTAATCGCGTCCTTAGTGGATTTCAAAACACTCTTGCGATCGTTGACCAAGGTTCCATCGATATCAAAAAAAACAGCTTTGACTTCCATCCTATCCCAATCTCCCCTTTTGTGATACAATGATTATACCACATTTCAGAAAGAGTGAGTAAATCATGCCTAAGAAAATCCTTGTTTTACATACAGGTGGGACTATTTCCATGCAGGCCGATGCTTCTGGTGCTGTTGTGACTAGTTCGGATAATCCCATGAACCATGTGTCCAATCCCCTTGAAGGAATCCAAGTCCACGCCTTGGACTTTTTTAACCTACCAAGCCCCCATATCAAACCCAAGCATATGCTGGCCCTCTACCAAAAAATCAAAGAGGAAGCAGATAATTACGATGGAGTGGTGATCACACACGGGACCGATACTTTAGAGGAAACAGCTTATTTCCTTGATACCATGGAAGTTCCCCATATGCCTATCGTTCTAACAGGTGCCATGCGCAGCTCCAACGAACTCGGTAGTGACGGTGTTTATAATTATCTGAGCGCTTTACGAGTGGCTAGCGATGACAGGGCTGCTGACAAAGGAGTTTTGGTCGTTATGAACGATGAAATCCACGCTGCCAAGTATGTCACCAAAACGCATACAACCAACGTCAGCACCTTCCAGACTCCAACACACGGGCCACTTGGTCTGATTATGAAACAGGAAATCCTCTACTTTAAAACAGCTGAACCTCGTGTCCGCTTTGACCTTGATCACATACAAGGATTAGTCCCTATCATCTCTGCTTATGCTGGTATGACAGATGAGCTGATTGATATGCTGGATTTGGAACAATTGGACGGTTTGATTATCCAAGCCTTCGGAGCTGGTAATATTCCAAAAGAAACGGCTCAAAAATTAGAAAGCCTTCTGCAAAAAGGAATACCAGTCGCCCTGGTTTCACGATGCTTTAACGGTATTGCCGAGCCTGTTTATGCTTACCAGGGTGGAGGCGTACAGTTGCAAAAATCAGGCGTTTTCTTTGTTAAAGAACTCAACGCCCAAAAAGCCCGCTTGAAACTCCTCATTGCCCTCAATGCCGGACTAAAAGGACAGGCTTTGAAAGACTATATGGAAGGCTAAGTCTCTTCGAAAATCTCTTCAAACCACGTCAGCGTCGCCTTGCCGTATGTATGGCTACTGACTTCGTCAGTTCTATCTACAACCTCAAAGCAGTGCCTTGAGCTGACTTCGTCAGTTCTATCTACAACCTCAAAGCAGTGCCTTGAGCTGACTTCGTCAGTTCTATCTGCAACCTCAAAACGGTGTGTTGCGTAGCCTTCAACAAGCCTCCTAGTCCGCTCTGTGGTATTCATTGAGTCAACATCTCTTGTTTAAGAGCACAAAATCAGGAAATCTTCACGATTCCCTGATTTTTTCTATTTCCGTTTTCGTGTTGAACGACGTTCTGTCAAACCATGAGGTAAGAGAACTTCACGTTCTTCCAACTCTTCCTTGTGCATAATCTTGGTCAACATACGCATACTAATGGCACCAAGGTCATAAAGAGGTTGGGCAATCGTTGTCAAGTTTGGACGGGTAAAGCGTGAGATTTGTGAATCATCACTAGTAATAATTTCAAAATCTTCTGGCACAGAAACACCCTTATCAGCCAAACCGTTCAAGACTCCTGCTGCCAACTCATCACCTGTCACAACTGCTGCAGTTGCATTTGATGAAATCAAACGCTCTGCCAAGGCGTAACCATCATCATAGCTATACTTAGATTCAAATACCAAACCTTCACTATAAGCGATTCCTGCTTTCTTCAAGGCTTCCTTGTAGCCAACTAAACGAACCTTACCATTGATGTCATCCACTAGCGGACCGCTAACAAAAGCAATACGTTCATTTTCTTTAACAAGGTAACTCACTGCATCAATCGTTGCTTGCTTATAGTCAATGTTGACACTTGGCAACTGGTGCTCAACATCGACAGTTCCTGCGAGAACAATCGGAGTACGTGAACGCGAAAATTCTGAGCGAATTTTATCTGTCAAGTGATAACCCATAAAGATAATGCCATCTACCTGCTTTGAAAAGAGGGTATTGACAACAGAAACTTCTTTCTCGTTATCTTCATCGCTATTAGCTAGGACAATATTGTACTTGTACATTTCTGCAATATCATCAATCCCCTTAGCCAAACTCGAAAAATAACCATTGGTAATATTTGGAATCACAACACCAACAGTAGTTGTCTTTTTACTTGCAAGACCACGCGCAACTGCATTTGGACGATAATCCAAACGATCAATTACCTCTAGCACTTTTTTACGGGTATTCTCTTTTACATTTTTATTGCCATTGACCACACGGCTGACCGTCGCCATGGAAACACCCGCTTCACGAGCGACATCATAAATGGTTACTGTATCATCTGCATTCATTCCTTTTCCTGCCCTTTCTATCCCACACATTCTTTTACAAGTAGAGGCACCGATTGAAACTCTATATCTACTTACAAAAGTGAAGATGTGAAAATTTCGTTTTCATGTTTCTACTTATTCCATTCTATCACTAATTGTAAACACTTTCAAGTGTTTTTTGAAGATTGATTGAAAAAATTTCATAGAAAGCCTAGGTTTAGCTCTTGCTACCACCTTAGAGTAAACAAAAAGGAGGAAACCAAGCCCTCCTCAAGTTACAAAATTGTTTGATTAAATAATTTCAATTTTAGCACATAATGGTTTTCGCATTATGATAGTATCACAACCAACCAGATTCTTTCGCGATATTAGCTGCCTCTGTTCTATTACCTGCATCTAGTTTTGAAAGAATATTGGTGACATAGTTTCGGACTGTTCCGTTTGATAAATAAAGTTGATCTGCAATTTCTTGGTTAGAGAAGCCTTGAGCAATTCCCTTTAAAACGGCGATTTCTTGCTCTGTTAACGGATTGGGATGCGTCATCACCACTTCCATCAATTCAGGCGAATATTCCTTCCGTCCTTCTAGGACGGTGTGCAAGGTTTGCATGAGGTCTGCAATGTTTCTTTCTTTTAATACATAAGCATCTACTCCAGCCTTGACCGCACGTTCAAAATACCCAGGACGCTTGAAGGTCGTCACCACAACCACCTTTGTTTCTAGATTTACTGCTCGTATCCACTCCAAGACTTCAAGACCTGTCTTAACAGGCATTTCTACGTCAAGGATGGCAATATCCACAGACTCCTTTTCTAATAGTTGGATTGCTTCTTGCCCATTCTTGGCTTGAAAGACAGACTCTACATCCGGTTGAAGCGTGAGCAATTGACACATAGCATCTCGCAACATACTTTGATCTTCTGCGACTAATACTTTCATCTACTTTCTCTCCTTATAAGGTAGTCGAACCTGCACTTCCGTTGGATGTTTCTGACTGATTACACTTACTTCTCCTGAAAATGGAAGGATACGTTCTCGGACTGTATGGAGCTCATTACCCTTTATAGAAGCGAAACCACAGCCATCATCACTTACTGCTAGAATGAGTTCCTTCTCTGTCCGTTCTAATTTCAAGTAAGCTTTAGACGCATTGGCATGTTTGATGATATTGGTTACTAACTCAAGCAAAATCATGGAAGCCGTTGACTCCAATTCCTGAGTTAAGCTAGCTGTATCTAGTTGATTAGCTATTTCCACCTCAATTCCAGCAATTTCTAACATCTTTTTCACAGTCTCTAGTTCGGATGTCAAAGTTCTAGACTTAAGATTTTCCACAATGGTTCGCACTTCACGCATTGATTCTTTGCTAATTTGCTGTATTTCTCTTAATTCCTTTTCCACCTGTTGATAAGCCTGCATCTGTAATAACTGTAATGCTAAATCTGTCTTGACACTAAGCATAGCAAAAGTATGTCCCAGACTATCATGCAAATCTTGACCGATACGATTGCGCTCATTTTCTGCTAGCAATAGATTTATCTGGGCATTTTGCTTAGTCTGAGCTTCTTTCAAATCTTCCACAATACGAATCCGAACCAAGCCAAAAGTCATCAAATCGACAAAAGTAAGAATTACAAGCATATAGACTAGAAACTCAACTTCGATTCTCTGAAAAATCAAAAGTCGCCCCATAACAAGGACTTGAGCAAGGAGAAAACTCCAGACATGTAAAGACTTTAAACTACCTACGCCAAAATGATAAATTAAGAGATTGGAAAGGAAAAAGAAAAACCAGATATAATTCACAGCAACAAAGACGGTATTCCCAGCTACATAGACCAGCATGATCCCCCAGAAAAGCCAAGATAGGCGCTGGTTCTTAGTTATTAAAACACCCAAATACGTCACTACAAATAGAATATCAACCAATAAATGCCAGGCAGAAAGCCACCCAGTCACTACAGGTAGGATGGGGAAAATCATAAAAATTAAACTGGCCCAAAACATATAGTGTATGCTTTTCAGTCTTTCAAGCATTAAGCATTCTCCTTATGACCTTGAAGGTAAATGGTCAAACCAAACAAAACTGCTGAAAAAACAAGTAGATAAACTGTGGCTGATAGATTGATGCTACCCTCGTTTAAGAAGGTCTTGAGCAACTCCATCAACTGATAAGTTGGTAGGCACTTCCCGATTGCTTGCATCCAGTCTGGAAATAAAGAGATGGGCATCCAGAGTCCACCTAAAACAGCCAAGCCTAGATAGAGAAGATTGCCCACGACAGACATCAGCTGACTAGAAGGCAAGAGTGTCAAGGTCAAGCCAAGCGCTACAAAAGCTACACTTCCTACTATCAGCAAGAACGCAGCCCCAATCCAGCTTGCTAGAGGCATGTCTACACCTCTTACAAAATGTCCAACTGTAAAAACAACCAGAATTGAAACCAAATAATCAACCAGCATACTTGTTATCTTTGATAGATAATATTCTACCATATTTACAGGGCTATGACGCAATGTTTTCTGCCAGTTGTTCATCTTATCGGTATGTAAGACAGCTGGGAATGAAAAGATAGCGGTCGACATCATGGAAAAGGCAGTCATGGAGATGAGGTAATCACGCATAAAATTAGCCGGTCCACCTGGTGTGTCCTGGTACATGCCTGAAAAGAATAAATAGAAGGCTGTCGGCATCCCTACGGATAATAGATAATAGACTAATTGTCGTTTGGTCAATAGAAATTCTATCTTGTTTAGTGCGATCCATTGTTTCATCTTAGTCATCTCCCTTTTGTGTTTCTTCAAAGATTGTATCCAGCAAGCTACGATTATTGACTTCAATTTCTTGAATCCTACATCCTGCTCGGACTAATAGTTCCCAGAAAGCATTTGCCTCTCGTGTGACAACTTGCAGAGCATCTTGTTTTTGTACCCACCTTTCAACCAAGACTGACTTCTCAACGACTTCCTTGTAAGCCAGCGGAAGGATAAAATGCTTTTCAATCTCCTCACTACGCATAGCTAGAGGCGTCGTATCACGAATCAACTCTCCCTTATTCAAGACCAAGATTCGGTCCGCTGTATGCTCTACCTCTTCGATATAATGGGAGGAATAGAGAATGGTAACTCCCTTAGCTTTTAGTTCCTGAACAATTTCCCAAAAGCGTTGACGAGTTGAAGTATCCATGGCCGCAGTTGGCTCATCTAAAAAGACAAGTTTTGGTCGGCCAATCAAGGTCAAGACAAAAAAGAAAAGACGCTTTTGCCCACCTGACAATTTTTCTGCAAATTGCTCTTTCTGTTGCTGATCAAACTGCAATAGTTGATCGATTTCCTGGTTGCTCAAGGGATTTGGATAAATACTTTGAAAGAAAGCAATCAACTCTTTGACCTTTAATTTCTGAACGATAACATTTTCTTGAGGGAGATAGGATCTTGTGTAGTCTAACTGAGAACTCGTCACTGGCAAGCCTTGGATGGATACTTGACCGCTTGTGACCAGTTTATCTCCAAGCAAACAATCTAAGAGTGTTGTCTTCCCAGCTCCATTTGGACCAATTAAGGCAACACATTCACCATCGTTGATTTCAACGGAGATGTTCCGCAAAATCTCCTTGTCTTTTATTTTCTTACTCAATTTCTCAACTTTAATCACAGTCATGAGACTCTCCTTTCAACCACTCCATTCTCATAAGGAAAACGACGAAAATCATAAATCCAAACCCCAAAGCACCACGGATGAATTGGTGAAGGAAGGCTTGATCAAACCAACCTGTAAACATTTCTACCAACCATACCACTAGTGATAGTCCAATAAAAAGATAGAGAAACGCTTTTTTCATTTTTCAAACTCCTTTTTCACATCTGAGACTAATTTCAAACCTTCTCGGATAAGCCAGGACATCATTCCAAATCCTGCAAATAGCTCCCAAGGAAAATGATAGAAATCTTCATCCAATCCTGAGAACATGAGATAAGTCATGACTCCTGCTGCTACTAAACTCATTGCGACAATTACTTTATGTTTCATTTTTTCTTCCTCCACTTGATACATCTAGTATAATTCTTTGAAGGTAGAATCACTAGAAGCTTCTGTCATGAGGAGATATGACAAATGTCATAAAAGATTCTGTTCAAAACAAGCAAGATACACTATACAATAAAACACAAGTAGAAAAATCTAAGGCAACTTCCTCAAAAGAGATATCAAACCCCATTCACACTATAATGTAAACTAATACTTATTTAAAATCAAAAGAGCGGAAATTTTTATCGTACAAACATATATATTATATGTAGGACAAAAAACTCTTCAATTACTTTCTTAAAAGTTTGTAAGAATTATACAATCTGTTAAATTTTAATTTATGTACCTAAACTACAGTATTCATTGAACAAATCAGGAAACAAAAAAATATACGCAATCAAAATGAATTGCTGAAAATCAAAAAAGAGAGAACCAAAATGATTCTCTCTTAATGTATATAATATCTCGTTATAAAAACACACACTCACATATCTCTGTAATGTATCGGGAAGACAGGATTCGAACCTGCGACACCTTGGTCCCAAACCAAGTACTCTACCAAGCTGAGCTACTTCCCGAGTTAAAAAGAAAAATGCACCCTAGAGGAGTCGAACCTCTAACCGCCTGATTCGTAGTCAGGTACTCTATCCAGTTGAGCTAAGGGTGCTCATTAGTTTATGCCGAGGACCGGAATCG
>NZ_VMLD01000010.1:0-21589 GCF_013276485.1 Streptococcus sp. 4886
GAATCTAGTAAACCTAGATTTAAAAATGTGCTATAATGAAAGGAGAAGAAATATGACTGTACGTCATCCGGGCATTAGCCCGACCAATGATTTGGTAGCTAAGAAAATCTTTAGCAATCCGGAAATCACTTGTCAATTTATTCGCGATATGTTGGATTTACCAGCCAAAAATGTAACGATTTTAGAGGGAAGTAACATTCATGTCTTGCCTTCCCTACCGTACTCGGCACAGGATTTCTATACAAGTATAGATGTTTTAGCTGAACTAGATAATGGAACGCAAGTAATTATTGAAATTCAGGTGCATCATCAGAATTTTTTCATCAATCGCCTATGGGCTTACTTGTGCAGTCAGGTCAATCAAAATCTAGAAAAAATTCGCCAACGTGAAGGTGATACCCACCAGAGTTACAAACACATCGCACCAGTATATGCTATTGCCATCGTAGATAGTAATTACTTCCAAGATGATTTGGCTTTTCATAGTTTTAGCATGCGAGAAGATACGACGGGTGAAGTCTTAACCATCACCAATAATGGACAAGAAAACCATCTGGTTAAAATGGCATTCTTGGAATTAAAAAAATACAGAGAAACCAGCAAGGACGAGGTTCGCAAGCCATGGTTGGAGTTTTTCGGGAACAAACCCTTTACTCAACAACCCGAGCGAGCCATCAGCCAGGCAGATCAACTGCTGGACTATAAAAGCTGGTCCGAGGAGGACAGGAAAATGTTTAGTCAACTACGTATGCGTGAAGAACAGGCATTATTAGCACACGACTATGCCTTGGAACAAGCGGAGGAAAAAGGCTTAGAGCGTGGGCGAGCAGAAGGTATTGAACAGGGACTAGAGCGAGGGAAAGTTGAAGGACAAATTGTTACCTTTCTTGATTTAGTTCACCAACATGTTTTAAGCTCTGAATTTGCCAGCCATCAGCTGGGTATGACTGTCTCTGAGTTTGAAGAATTATTGAAAGACCATCATAAATAAAAATTAAAAAAATACAGAGAAACCAGCAAAGACGAGGTTCGCAAACCGTGGTTGGAGTTTTTTGGGAACAAGCCCTTTACTCAGCAACCCGAGCGAGCCATCAGCCAAGCAGACCAACTGCTGGACTACAAGAGCTGGTCCGAGGAGGACAGGAAAATGTTTAGTCAACTACGTATGCGCGAAGAACAAGCTTTGTTAGCACAGGACTATGCCTTGGAACAAGCGGAGGAAAAAGGCTTAGAGCGTGGGCGTGCGGAGGGGCTTGAACAGGGATTAAAAGTAGGTTTAGTAAATCTAGTCCGCCAAGGTCTCCTGACTTCCGAATTTGCAAGTCAGCAGTTGGGCATGACAGTCTCTGAGTTTGAGACACTGTTGTAAAATTATACAATCACATAATAACATAAAAGCGAACAAGAATGAAATATTGTCTTGTTCACTTTTTATTTTCTACTGTCCAACAAAGCCCTCACGCGATTATATACCACAAAAAAACAGGAGATTTCTCTCCTGTCATGATTCAACTATCTAAAATTAAACCCATTCACCGTTTCCGTTTACAGTGTAACCATTTACAGTAGTATTTACTGCAAGGGCACCTGAACCGTCAACATAGTACCATTTGTCTGAAACTTTAAACCATTGACTTACTTTCATAGCCCCTGATGCTTCAAGATAGTACCATGTATCACCATCTTTAAGCCAACCTGTTGCCATTGCACCATTTGCATTTAGATAGTACCATGTACCATTATCTTTAACCCAACCTGTTGCCATTGCACCGTTTGCATTTAGATAGTACCATGTACCATTATCTTTAAGCCAACCTGTTGCCATCGCGCCATTGCTGTTTAGATAGTACCATGAACCATTATTTTGTAACCAGCCTGTCGCCATTGCACCATTTGCATTTAGATAATACCATGTGCCATTATCTTTAAGCCAACCTGTTGCCATTGAACCATCAGTATTGTAGAAATACCACATACCGTTTTCTTGTTTCCAGCCTGTTTTTGGAGAAGCTGGTTTAGCTGGTTCTACTACAGAATATGAGCTGTATGATGGAACATATGAAGGGACATATGTAGGATTAGCTGGTCTTGCAGGAACAGAAGGTTGTGCTGGTTGCTCTGGTTTTGGAGCTGGAGCCGGCGCTGGTTGAGATGGCTCTTCAGCTGGTTTCTCTGCCGGTTTTTCTGCCGGTTTTTCTTTAGCTTTATCTTCTTCTGCAGCTTTCTTATTTAATTCATCGATAAATTTTTCAGCTTGTTTTGCAGTTAAGCCTTTTTTGAAGCCTTCTACAATTTGTTTTCTTGTTTCATCTGATGCTGCTTTTAATGCTGCAATTGTATCAGCTTTTGCTTTTGCTTCTTCTGGACTATTAGTTTCAGCTTTTTCTAATTCTGCGATTGCTACTTTCAATGCTGCATCATAGTTCGCTAAAAATTCTTCCTGAGCTGCTTTCTCTTTTTCTGCAGCCTCTTTATCTTCTTCTGCTGCTTTCTTATTTAATTCATCGATAAATTTTTCAGCTTGTTTTGCAGTTAATCCTTTTTCGAAGCCTTCTACAATTTGTTTTCTTGTTTCATCTGATGCTGCTTTTAATGCTGCAATTGTATCAGCTTTTGCTTTTGCTTCTTCTGGACTATTAGTTTCAGCTTTTTCTAATTCTGCGATTGCTGCTTTCAATGCTGCATCATAGTTCGCTAAAAATTCTTCTTGAGCTGCTTTCTCTTTTACTGCAGCCTCTTTATCTTCTTCTGCTGCTTTCTTATTTAATTCATCGATAAATTTTTCAGCTTGTTTTGCAGTTAAGCCTTGTTTGAAGCCTTCTACAATTTGTTTTCTTGTTTCATCTGATGCTGCTTTTAATGCTGTAATTGTATCAGCTTTTGCTTTTGCTTCTTCTGGACTATTAGTTTTAGCTTTTTCTAATTCTGCAACTGCTTTTTCTAACGCTTTATCATAATTCTCTAAGAATTCATCTTGTGCTGCTTTTTCTTCAGCTTTTGCTTTTGCTTCTTCTGCTAACTTTTTATTTTCATCATCGATTGCTTTTTCAGCTTCTTCTGCAGTTAAGCCTTGTTTGAAACCTTCTTCGATTTTAGCTCTTGTTTTCTCTGCTTCTGCTTTTAATTTTTCAATCGTATCTTGAATTTGTTCTTTTATTTCAGGATTATTTTTTGCAGATTCTTCTAATTTTGCAATCGTATCCTTTAATGCCTTGTCAAAATTAGCTAAAAATGCTGCTTGTGCGTCTGCTTCTTCCTTAGCTTCTTTTTCCTCTGCAGCTTCCTCTTCTTTAGCTTTTTTCTCTATTTCTTTTTCAGCTTCTTCTACAGTTAAACCTGCTTTGAAGCGTTTTTCATAGTCAGCCTTCTGGTCTTTAGTTCGTTTTTCAAATTCATCAATAAACCCTTGAATTTGTTTTTGTAATTCTGGATCTTCTTTTGCATTGTCTAAATATTCTTTTAATTCTTTAACTGTAGCTTCTACAGCTTTATCAAAATTAGCTAAAAATTCTTTTTGTGCTGATTCTTTATTTTCAGCTGGTTGACTACTAGCTACAGGTTGACCTTCCGCTTTTACAACCGACGGTTGAGATACAACAAATGCTGATCCTAAAACAGCAACACTAGCCAAGCTAGCAGTTAGAAATTTTTTCTTATCCATAAAATATCGACCACCTTTGGTACTTTTTGGTTCTATTTTACCATTTTTTTCCTAAAAATTCAAGAAATCACACTCTAAAATGATAAAAAAATAAGAGGAATTTCCCCTTATTTCTTTATTATATCCATTACACCCACTCACCATTGGCATTTACTGTGTAACCATCGATAGTTGTGTTCACAGCCAAAGCTCCTGATGAGTATGAGTAATACCATTTACCGCTAACTTGGTACCAACCTGTCTTCATAGCACCTGAGCCAGCAAGATAATACCAAGTACCACCTTGCTTGAGCCAACCTGTTTGCATAGCACCTGAATCATTGAGGTAATACCAGTTACCATCTAAAAGCTTCCAACCAGTCTGCATAGCACCTGAACCGTCAAGATAATACCATGTACCATTGTCTTTTATCCATCTAGTACCCATTTTACCTAAACTGTCAAAATGGTACCAACTACCATTTATAAATTTCCAGCCTGTCTGCATAGCACCTGAGCCGTTAAGATAGTACCAATTACCATCAACTTGTTTCCAACCAGTTCTCATCACACCAGTTTCATCCAAGTAATACCATGCCCCATCTTTGACCCAACCTGTCTTCATTCCATCTTCTTTAGAGAAATAATACCAATCCAGTCCAATTTTCTTCCATCCAACATGACGATTTCCCTCATCATCAATGAAGAATTTTTTACCATCAATTAAAACAATACCTGGTTTAAGGACACCTTCCTCATCTAAGAAATAATGTTTTCCGTCTACTGTAATATCCCCTGTTAGACGAACACCTTCTTTTAGATAGTAAGTTTTATCATCAATTTTGATAAAGCCAGTTTTCTTATCACCATTTTCAACAAAATAGTAAACCTTATCAGCAACTTTTACAAAGCCTAGCTTTTTAACACCATCTTTTTCATCTAAATAGTATTGCTTATCACCTGCAGTCAATAGACCTTTTTTCATAGCTCCATCAGCTTCAAAGTAGTAATTCTTACCATCAATTTTTTGCCAGCCAGTAACTTTTTTACCGTCCTTGATATAGTAGACTTTTCCGTTCTCTGTTTTGAACTGACCTGCCGCTGCAGACTGATTTTGGTTAGTATTAGTTGTTGAATTTGAGCGATAGATATGGTAAAGTGTATCACCTTTTAATTCACCAGTAACATAAGTATAGTTGGCAATATCCAGACGACTGGTATCAGAAGCTGCAGAGCCTGTACGTGGATCTTTAATATCAACTGGAACATCACTACCAGGTTTATATTCTACAAAACGAACTTTTTTTACTGGAGAATTAGAATTTGTTGTTGAGCCATTATTATTGTTTGCACCAGTACCATTTTGGTTATTATTCCCATTAGCATTACTAGTGCTACCATTGTTTTGGTTATTATCTCTATGGTATGGATTGGTTTGAGTACCAGAATTCGTAGTACCTGTCGTAGCAGTAGGCGCATACATATGATACATAATACCATCTTCTTCTCTACTAGAAGTATAGACATAACTTGCAATTTCAGGGTGATTCTCAATAGATGCAGCTGTCACAGCAGCACCTGTAAGTGCAGCTTTGATATCTACAGGTCCACCATTTTTAAATGTTGCATAGTGGACTTCTTTAACCGTAGAAGTTGTTGTAGCCGTTGTTGCCCCTGTTTCGGCAGCTTGTGCTGGTTGAACTGTAGCCATAGCTAGCACTGAAGTGGCTAGCAAGATACCTGTTAGTGTTTTCTTCATGAGAAGAACCTCCTTTATTAAATGGTTAAATTTATATAGATTATATCTCTTTCCTATAATAAATGCAATAAAAAACATAAAAAGTGTAGAAATATTTAACAATAACAGAAAGAGAGCAGTTTGAACCACTCTCTTTGTTATTTTATACCCATTCACCGTTGGCATTTACATAGTAACCATCGACTGTAGTGCTTACTGCAAGGGCACCTGAACTATAAGCATAGTACCACTTACCACCAACTTGGAACCAGCCAGTTACCATAGCACCTGAACCTTTAAGGTAGTACCATGAATCACCTACTTTAGCCCAACCTGTTTGCATAGCACCTGAACTGTTTAAATAGTACCAAGTGCTACCATCTTGCAACCAGCCTGTTTGCATTTCGCCTGAACCATTTAGGTAGTACCAAGTGCTACCATCTTTAACCCACCATTTTTGCATGATGCCTTCAGCGTTAAAGTAATACCACTTACCACCATCTTGTAACCAGCCAACTTGACGTTTGCCTTCTTTATTTACATAAATCCAGTTACTATCAACTTTATTCCAGCCAGCTTTTGTATTAGATTCATCTGTTAAGAAATATGTTTTACCATCAACGGTAATTTCCCCAAACTTACGTTCACCTTCTTCAGTGACATAGTAATACTTATCGCCAGCACCCTTGATAAGACCTGTCTTACGCTCACCTTCTGTAGTAATGTAATACCATTTTCCAGCACTATCTTTTACAATACCTGACTTGGTTGTACCGTCTTCAGCAAAGAAGTACCATTTATCACCTACCTTATGCGCTCCAATTGTCACAACACCATCTTTGACAAAATAAGTTTTTCCATTTTCAGAGATAATCTCTGTCTTACGAGCTCCATCTGACACAAAATAATAGGTTTTTTCTCCTACTTTAATGAAACCAGTTTTCTTAACACCTTGTCCGTCTAGATAGTAACGTTCAGATGTGTTTTCAAGAACTCCGTGAGCCATAACACCTTCACTATCAAAATAGTAAGTTTTTCCATCAACATTAGCCCAACCTTTTACAGGATTTCCTTTATAGTAAAGATAACGATTACCAGCAGACACACGCCATTTTACATCTTTATCAGAAGTTTTATAGCCTTGAGTATTTAACTCACTGACAGACGCATCGGGATCGTTTACATAATCATCAATCTTTGTCCCTTTCTCAACGAATAAGTAGTATTTTCTTCCCCCTTCAACATAGGCACGTTGAAATTCAAATCCTTCAATTGTCGAATGTTTAGAGATCGGCTGATTCCCATCTTCAAAAAATACTGTCTTACGTTCTTGTGAACGACCATTAATCACTGTGATCCACTCAGTTCTATAAACAACTTCTTCCGCACTTACTGGACGAGCTGTAATTGCAGAGTAACTGGTTAAAACTGCTGCACTTGCCATTGTCAAGCTAGCTACTGCTAGGGCTAAAGCTTTTTTATTTTTCATATGAGCATTCTCCATGTTTAAAATTTTAGGTAATAAACCTAGTTTTATTGTATCTTATTTTTTAAAAAAATTCTAAAAAAAACTGAACTTTTTATGGAAAAAATAAAAAGCAGAAGAAATCTCCTGCTTTTTTGATTAAACTAGATTATTTAACCCATTCACCGTTTCCGTTTACAGTGTATCCACCTACAGTAGTATTAACTGCAAGGGCACCAGAACCGTCAACGTAGTACCATTTACCAGCAACTTCAAACCATTGGCTAGCTTTCATAGCACCTGATGCTTCAAGGAAGTACCATTTGCCACCGTGTTGCAACCAACCAGTTTCCATAGCACCTGAACCATTTAGGTAGTACCAAGTGTTACCATCTTTAACCCACCATTTTTGCATTACGCCTTCAGCGTTAAAGAAGTACCATTTACCGTCGATTTGTTTCCAACCAGTAACTTGTTTGTTGTTGTCATAGTAATGCCAGCCGTTTTCACCTTGAACCCACTCAGTACGAACAACATTGTAGCTGTCAGTTTTTTCAATTTCAACTGATGCATTTACATACATATCATTATTTTCGTTACGTCCAACTGCATCTGCTGTAAATAGTGAAGATTTTGTTAGGCGCTCAGGTAAAAAGTAACCTTTTGGTACTGTCAAAATACGGTAAACCGCTACTCCACCCTCGTGTAATTCAAACTCAGCATCACCTGCTTCATTTGTCTTAGCACTTACAAGAGCTGGGGCATCTTTAACAGGTTTTCCACCTTGAGCATTCAAGAAATCTTCAGTAGTTTTGTAAACTAATAGCTCAAATTCAACACCTGCAACTGGTGCACCTTGTTTATCTTTAACGTTGATACGTCCATGTGTTCCATTTGTGAATGGTACAACCTTTTGAACTTTACCATCTTTAAGATTAAATTGGCTATCATATGGATTAGATACTTTATCCTTGAATTGATTGTTAGGATTAATTACCAAATAAGTATAAGTAGAACCATCTGCATATTGAACAGATACTACTTTATCTCCATTTGCTAGAACTTGTTCAGCACGGTTAGTTTCAGTTGCTTTTTCCACTTGTGAAGGATCGTAAGTTTTTTCAACTTTTCTAACTGATGCTGCTTCTTCAGGTGTCAATTGTCTGTCAGCTGAAACAGCTTGTACAGCACCAAATGCTGCAAGAGCGACTGCGCTTGTCAATAAAACTTTTTTCATCGTTTTATCTCCTTTATTTTTCTTTAAAATATTTTTTCGTAAGACTATCTTACTACCATACAGTATATAAATATTTGCAGGATTTGTCAAGGGTTTTCATCAACTTTTTACCTATTTTTTTCAAAAAAGGGGAAAAAACGTCTTTGTGAGATGAAATACTCTTCAAATACCGTATCTCACAAGTGAAAATCTCACAAATTTCTTAAACCCTGAGTCAAACCTCACATATCTAATCCATATCGATAGTTGGATAGAACTCACTTCCATGATATTATCCTATAACCCCTTCCAAATGTCAAGCAAAAATGACAAGTATTTTAGAAATAACTCGCCATTTCATTAACTTTCTACTATTTAAAATGTGACCTCATAGCAAGGACTCGAACTCAGCTACTGACATGCCCAATTGTTCACTCGCAACCTCGGATGTCAAAAGACCTTTATGTACTAGATTTACTAAACCTACTTTTAATCCCTCTTCAATGCCTTCTTCGCGCCCTTTTTCAATACCCTCTGCACGACCACGTTCAAGTCCACGCTCTAAACCTTGTTCAATACCTTCTGCTCGACTACGCTCAAGACCTCGTTCCAATCCCTGTTCAAGACCTTCCGCTCTAGCTGTTTCCAAAGCATAGTCCTGTGCCAACAAGGCTTGTTCTTCTCGCATACGTAGTTGACTAAACATCTTCCTGTCCTCCTCGGACCAGCTCTTGTAGTCCAGCAGTTGGTCTGCCTGGCTGATGGCTCGCTCGGGTTCTTGGGTAAAGGGCTTGTTCCCGAAAAACTCCAACCACGGTTTGCGAACCTCGTCTTTACTGGTTTCTCTGTATTTTTTAGTTCTAAGAACGCCATTACTGTGATGGTATTACAAAAGTGCTTCAAACTCCGCTACTGACATACCCAATTGTTCACTCGCGAATTCGGAAGTTAAAACATGTTGGCGTACTAAATCTAGAAAGGTAAAGATTTTCCCACGCTCCAGTCCCTGTTCAACGCCTTCTGCTCGCCCTTGTTCAAGACCCTCTGCACGACCACGTTCAAGACCTCGCTCTAAACCTTTTTCGATTCCTTCCGCTCTAGCAGTTTCCAAGGCATAGTCCTGCGCTAACAAGGCTTGTTCTTCACGCCTGCGTTGTTCACTAAACATCTTCCTGTCCTCCTCGGACCAGCTCTTGTAATCCAGCAGTTGGTCTGCCTGACTGATGGCTCGCTCGGGTTGTTGGGTAAAGGGCTTGTTCCCAAAAAACTCCAACCACGGTTTGCGAACCTTGTCTTTGCTGGTTTCTCTGTATTTTTTTAATTCCAAGAACGCCATCTTGACTAGATGGTTTTCTTGACCGTTATTTGTGATGGTTAAAACCTCACCTGTCGTGTCCTCGCGCATACTAAAACTGTGGAAAGCCAGGTCATCTGAGAAGTAATTGCTATCCACAATAGCGATAGCGTATACTGGTGCGATGTGTTTGTAACTCTGGTGGGTATCACCTTCTCGTTGGCGAATTTTTTCTAGGTTTTGATTAACCTGACTACACAGATAAGCCCACAGGCGATTGATGAAAAAATTCTGATGATGTACCTGAATCTCAATGATAACTTGGGTTCCATTGTCCAACTCTGCCAAGACATCTATACTGGTATAGAAATCCTGCGCTGAGTAAGGCAAGGAGGGCAAGACATGAATATTGCTTCCCTCCAAAATGGTCACATTTTTTGCTGGCAAGTCCAACATATCGCGAATAAATTGACAAGTGATTTCTGGATTGCTAAAGATTTTCTTAGCAACCAAGTCATTAGTTGGGCTGATGCCCGGATGACGTAATGTCATACTTTCTCTCCTTTCATTATAGCACATTTTTAAATCTAGGTTTACTAGATTCACTGCTTCTATCTATTTATTCGGAAAAGAGACGAAAAAAAATAAAAGTTATTAAAACTATTGTTTATCCTTAATTTTATCTGTACTAAAAGAGGGTTTGACACCTAATTTTTAAAATTAAAACACCCTGAATCCAGATACGGTTTGAATCAGCTTAACTTGTTCTTGATATTCTTGTTCGAGTTTCCGAATCATGGTTTCTAAGTCTTCTTTGCAGATGGCAAGAACATCATAGTGCTCCTTGATGATTCTGATTTTCTCACCTTGTTCAGGTGTTACATCGTCCGCTATAGCAATTCCAAAATCTCGCATCTTATCCTTCATTCATCTTGGTAATCAACTTCTTAATGTTTGGTTTCTCATCTGGATTGTCAAAGATTCTCTGAATAATAACTTGAGTAAAAAATCATTCCTTAGTTCAACCGATCCACAATATATCTTTCCAATTGCTTGGCAAACCAATCTTACTAGATAATATGATATTTGACTTTTCCATCAACTGTGCCTCTAAAGTCGTCAAAAAATCGTTCCAATCTTGAACAAAAGAATGTGAATGATGTTGTATAAGATTTTTCATAGCTAAAAGATAAGCAAATAAATCGTTATTATGCGTCTTTTTCTTTTTAGTCTCTGCATTCTTGTTTATTTGACGCAAATCAGCTGAAAAGAAACTTGGACTTGCTATTGTAAAATTTTGACCATATAGTCTTAAATGATGTGCTGTCCTATTTCTCATATGCCATGTAGCTGAAACCCAGCCAAATAATTTACTCTGGATTTCTTCTCCATGAATTTTAGAATTTACCACACCAGTTGATAAAAATGTAGTATCTATCCAATACTCCCGGTACTCTTTTTTCAGTGCACTTATAAAACGAGTTGTTTCCCCAAAAGTCATCTCTTGAAAAAGCACCCAAATTGGGAACTTAGAACCTTTATTTTTGATATGATGCTGTATTGACAGACTTTGATTCTCTGATAAATGTTTTTCTATAATTGAAATAAATTCGTTATATAATTCAGAGTTTTCATAAATAGTTTCATCCAAGTAACACTCACCTTTTTGATATTTTCCATTATATTGCTGGCAAAGCGATTCAATAAAAGTTGATTTTATAAACTGCTCTAATCTACCAGAAAATATAAACAGAAACTGTGATAACCAATCATTAAATTCATACAATGAAATCGCTGCTTGAAATTTTCCTTTATGAAGATTATCTGGAACCTGTTTAATAAAAGCAGAAAACGAATAGTAATTATGGCAACGTAAAAAATTTTTGGAATCTAGTTCCTCTTCAGGTGACATATCTAGCTTATCTGAAAGATAACTTACCAAATCTTTAAGAGGTAAAAATGCTTTCATTTCTCTCTTTAAATCTCTTGACAAAGAAATACTATTATCAGTTGTGTACATCATTAACCTTCTAAATTTATAAAAAAATGACTCCAGTTGCTATGAAACAGGGAGCAAAAGGAGTGCTTGTATTTAAATACTATACTATTCTATAAAAAAAGTCAAGTAAACTTGATATTTTTTCAATTTACGTCTAATTGTTCACTCACAAACTCGGAAGGCAAAGCATGTTGTCATACTAAATCAATAAAGGCAAAGATTTATCCTTCAACTTTCCCGCGCTCCAGTCCTTGTTCGATACCTTCCACCCTAGCAGTTTCCAAGGCATAGTCCTGTGCTAACAAGGCCTGTTCTTCTCGCATACGTAGTTGGCTAAACATCTTCCTGTCCTCCTCGGACCAGCTCTTGTAGTCCAGCAGTTGGTCTGCTTGGCTGATGGCTCGCTCGGGGTGCTGGGTAAAGGGTTTGTTCCCAAAAAACTCCAACCATGGCTTGCGAATGCTATCTTTGCTGGTTTCCCTGTATTTTTTTAATTCCAAGAACGCCATTACTGTGATGGTATTACAAAAGTGCTTCAAACTCCGCTACTGACATACCCAATTGTTCACTCGCGAATTCGGAAGTTAAAACATGTTGGCGTACTAAATCTAGAAAGGTAAATATTTTCCCACGCTCCAGTCCCTGTTCAACGCCTTCTGCTCGTCCTTGTTCAAGACCTTCAGCCCTAGCAGTTTCCAAGGCATAGTCCTGTGCTAACAAGGCTTGTTCTTCACGCATACGTAGTTGACTAAACATTTTCCTGTCCTCCTCGGACCAGCTTTTATAGTCCAGCAGTTGGTCTGCCTGGCTGATGGCTCGCTCAGGTTGCTGGGTAAAGGGTTTGTTCCCGAAAAACTCTAACCATGGCTTGCGAACCTCGTCTTTGCTGGTTTCTCTATATTTTTTTAATTCCAAGAATGCCATCTTGACTAGATGGTTTTCTTGTCCATTGTTTGTGATGGTTAATATCTCACCTGTCGTGTCCTCTCGCATACTAAAACTGTGAAAGGCTAAATCATCTTGAAAATAATTACTGTCAACGATAGCAATAGCGTATACTGGTGCGATGTGTTTATAACTTTGGTGAGTGTTTCCTTCTTGTTGGCGAATTTTTTCGAGATTTTGATTGACCTGACTACATAGATAAGCCCACAAACGATTAATGAAAAAATTCTGATGATGAACTTGTATTTCGATAATAACTTGAGTACCGTTATCTAACTCCGCCAAAACGTCTATACTGGTATAAAAATCCTGCGCCGAGTAGGGCAAGGAAGGCAAAACGTGAATATTGCTCCCCTCCAAAATGGTTACATTTTTTGCTGGTAAATCCAGCATATCGCGGATAAATTGACAAGTGATTTCTGGATTGCTAAAAATTTTCTTAGCAACCAAATCGTTAGTCGGGCTGATGCCCGGATGTCTTAGAATCATCCTTTTCCTCCTTTTATTATACCACAGTTTTATACTCAATGAAAATCAAAGAGCAAACTAGGAAACTAGCCGCAGGTTGCTCAAAACACTGTTTTGAGGTTGCAGATAAGACTGACGAAGTCAGTCACATATATACGGCAAGGCGACGTTGACGTGGTTTGAATTTGATTTTCGAAGAGTATTAAATCTAGGTTTACTAGATTCACTGCTTCTATTTATTTATTCGCAAAAGAGACGAAAAAACCTGAGAATTATCTCAGGCTTGGTCATTAAATCTTTTTCTCAATACTGAAAAGTGGAGAGAGTGGGCGTTTTTCATGGATACGTACAATAGCATCTCCTAGTAGATGAGCAATCGAAATCTGTTCAATCTTATCAATCAAACGCTCTTCTGGCAGATAGATGGTATCCAAAACAACCAATTTCTTGATAGCTGATTTTTGGATATTGTCCATAGCAGGACCAGAAAGAACTGGGTGCGTACAGCTTGCATAGACTTCAACAGCACCAGCTTCCGCAAGAGCATCTGCCGCATGACAAATCGTTCCAGCGGTATCAATCATATCATCAATCAAGATACAAGTCTTGCCTTCGACCTTACCGATGATGTTCATGACTTCACTAGTATTCATCTTATCAACGCTACGACGTTTATCAATAATAGCGATAGATGTTTTCAAAAATTCTGCCAACTTTCGAGCACGAGTCACCCCTCCATGGTCTGGGCTGACAACCACATAGTCAGAGCCAACCATGCCGCGACGCTCAAAATAATCCGCAATCAGAGGAGCACCCATCAAGTGATCCACAGGAATATCAAAGAATCCTTGAATCTGCGCAGCATGCAAGTCGATGGTCAATAAACGATCTACCCCAGCTACTTCAAGCATATTTGCAACAAGTTTTGAAGTGATTGGCTCACGCGCTCTCGCCTTTCTATCCTGACGTGCATACCCATAGTAAGGCATGACAACATTGACAGATTCTGCACTCGCACGCTTCAAAGCATCCACCATAATCAAAATTTCAAGCAGATTGTCATTTACAGGCGAACTAGTTGATTGTAGGATAAAGACGTGTTTCCCACGGATTGATTCTTCGATGTTGACCTGAATCTCTCCATCTGAAAATTGGCGAACACTTGATTTCCCCAACTCTATCCCAATCTCCTGCGCCACACGTTCTGCCAATTCTTTATTAGAAGAAAGGGCAAACAGCTTTAAATCAGAAAAAGACATGATTTCCTCCGGTATATATGTATCGCTTGTGCTTTTCACAAGATTTTTCCATCTACCATTGTAGCGCTTTTTACACTATTTTTCAATCAAAAATAAAAGAAGGGCACCATATTTGTACCCTTGCATCATTCTTTTGAAAAATATTCTAGTTCATTATCTCATCGTTCTTCTCAACAAAGCGATAAGCCTGATAAAAACCATAGAGAGTAATAGCCGTAACCACTGGAATCGCTAAAGGCAACTCTGTCTCTAATTCTACAAAAGGAGAGTTAAATAAGAAGTGAGTTCCCAAGGATAAACCTAAGAAAATAAGGCCCTGTTTCTTGCCAGCCTTCTGCCCTTTATAGGCTCTGTAAAGCAAGTAAACACCTACTACAGCTAGACCTGAAAAAGTCCAGTGAGAGGCAATTCCTGAGATGATACGCTCTAAAATTCGCGAAATAGTAAAGTCAAAGCCCTCTGGCAAATCCGTACGAATGTAGCCAATATCTTCAATCATTTGAAATCCCAAACCAGAAGCAATCCCAAGTAAAAACAAAGATTTTAATTTTCGCACAGGAATTAAAGCCAAAACAAAAACCAGTGGCAATAATTTCAAGGGCTCTTCTACCAAAGGAGCCACAATAGCACTTTCAAAGGCATTTAAAAATGCACTATCTGGGAAAAGAACGCCCAGTAAATCATGGATATAGGTATTCGCAAAGCTAGACAACCAGCCTGCAAGGAACATCCCACCCAATAAAGACAGAATCAAGGCATTCTTTGGCAATTCCCATTTTTTCCCAATACGGAAAAGGAAATAAAGAGCCGGAATCATGTAAAAGAGAGCTAGAAAGATAGAAACTCCCATTAGGCCATATTCCGCAGCTGACATCGAACCATCCGTATAGTAGATAGTTTCATACTGCAAACCAATACATAGCAATAAGATAAAAATAAATAAAATACTGTTTTTCTTCATACACTTTCTTTCTAAATGAATTTTTTACAATTCTACGACTGTCATACTTCCTGTATCCACATCGTAAATGGCACCAGAGATTATCACATCATCTGGTATTAGGGGAGATTCGATAAGGAGTTGCATATCCTCGCGTACACTCTCCTCTATATCTTGGAAGGGCAAGAAGTCCTGGTCTGACACATCGACACCCAATTCTTCCTTCAAATACTCCTGAAAAGGGCCATTTTCAAAGGTCTGAGCACCACAGTCTGTATGGTGCAATACCACAATCTCTCTTGTCCCCATTTGTTGCTGGGAAATAACTAGCGAACGAATCATGTCCTCAGTCACTCGACCACCTGCATTCCGCAAGATATGAGCATCCCCAAGTGCCAAGCCCAGAGCTTGCGCAACGTGCAAACGTGAGTCCATACAGGTCACAATGGCTACTCTAGTTTTGGGTTTAAGTGGCAGATTTAACTGCCCATGTAGGGCAACATAAGCCTGATTGGCTTGCATAAACTGTTCAAAATACGACACGATTCCCTCCTCGAAAATTTGATAGTCAAATATTTCTCCTATCTTATCATTTTTAAAAGGATTTGTCACGGATTATGCAAAGACCTTTTTCAAAACTTCCTGAATCGTTGTCACCCCAATAACCTGAATTTCCTTAGGCGGAGTGATTCCTGTCAAGGAATTCTTAGGTACATAGATTTTTGTAAAGCCCAGTTTAGCAGCTTCATTGATGCGCTGCTCGATACGATTCACGCGCCGAATCTCTCCAGTCAAGCCCAGTTCGCCTACAAAACATTCCTGAGGATTAGTTGGCTTGTCCTTGTAACTCGAAGCAATAGCAACTGCAACGGCCAAATCAATGGCAGGTTCATCCAATTTAACACCACCAGCAGATTTGAGATAGGCGTCCTGATTTTGCAAGAGAAGACCTGCACGCTTTTCCAAAACAGCCATAATCAAGCTAGCACGATTAAAATCAAGTCCTGTCGTCGTACGCTTGGCATTTCCAAACATGGTCGGTGTTACCAAGGCCTGCACTTCTGCAAGAATAGGACGCGTCCCTTCCATGGTCACAACGATTGATGAGCCAGTCGCTCCATCCAAACGCTCTTCTAGGAAAACTTGACTCGGATTGAGGACTTCAACCAAGCCACCCGACTGCATCTCAAAAATCCCAATCTCATTAGTGGAGCCAAAACGGTTTTTAACCGCTCTCAAAATACGAAAAGTATGGTGGCGCTCTCCTTCAAAATAAAGCACCGTATCCACCATATGCTCTAGCATACGAGGACCAGCCAAGGTTCCTTCCTTGGTCACATGCCCTACGATAAAGATGGCAATGTTATTAGTTTTGGCCAGCTGCATAAGTTCAGCCGTCACCTCACGCACTTGAGAAACAGATCCCTGCACCCCTGAAATCTCAGGAGACATAATAGTCTGAATGGAGTCAATAATAAGGAAGTCTGGTTGGATGCGCTCCACCTCAGCTCGAACACTCTGCATATTGGTCTCTGCATAGAGATAAAACTCGCTATCAATATCTCCCAAGCGTTCCGCTCGCAACTTGATTTGCTGGGCAGACTCCTCCCCACTGACATATAGAACTGTCCCCACTTGGGACAGCTGGGTTGAGACTTGTAGGAGAAGCGTTGATTTCCCAATCCCAGGATCCCCACCGATAAGAACAAGACTTCCCGGTACCACTCCGCCTCCAAGTACACGGTTAAATTCCTCCATCTCCGTCTTGGTTCGATTGACATTGATTGAAGTCACTTCAGCCAGTTTCATGGGCTTGGTTTTCTCACCTGTCAAGGACACACGCGCATTCTTGACCTCGGCAACCTCAACCTCTTCTACAAAAGAAGACCAAGACCCACAGTTAGGGCAACGCCCCAGATATTTAGGGGAATTATACCCACAATTTTGACATACAAATGTCGCTTTTTTCTTTGCGATGATAAACCTCTTTCTATATCTCTAACTCACACTCAATCACTTGGCAAAAATCAATCTTCTCATTTGGTACAAACTGGCGCATGAGCATTCGATGAGCAACAACTACCACAGTCTGATGTTCTCGATACTTAGCCATGCATTCTAGAAAACGAGACTTCATCTCTTCAGCTGTCTCATATTGAATAGGACTATTAGGAAGTAACTCCCCCTTATTTTCTAGGAACATAGTACGAGCTTTTTCAAAATTATCTGTGTCACTTTCATAAACCTGCCATTCATGTAATAAAGGCTCCACTCTCAAAGGAAGTCCAGTAACACAAGCCACATAAGAAGCCGTTTCTAAAGCTCTTGTGATTGCAGAAGATATGATTATTTCAGCTGAAAGGAGTAAAAGATTGGTGCTCAGTTCCTGAGCTTGCTGTCGTCCCTTCTCAGACAAGGGTGCCAAATCTATCCCAAATCCCGTATAAGAACGCTCCTCTAACTCACGGTAATCTGGCTCTCCATGACGTACAAAGATAATTTTCATCCTAGTCCCCTGTCGAACCAAAACCACCTGTCCGTACGCCATCTGCCTCATCTCCATCTGCAATCAAGAAAGGAGCAAAGACAGCCTGGACCACACGTTCCCCAACTTCGAGAATCACTTCTTGGTCTGTGATATTCTTCATCTGCGCAAAAATATGCCCTTCATTCCCAGGATTTCCATAATAATCCCCATCAATGACACCAACCGAGTTAATCAAGACCAAGCCCTTCTTACGAGGGTTTGAAGAACGATCATAAAGGTAAAGAACCTCAGTCGGCTGCATATAAGCCTTAACCCCTGTCGGAACCAAGACAATCTCTCCTGGAGCTATAACTGTACGCACAGCAACCTTTAAGTCATAACCAGCCGCATGCGCTGTCTCACGCTTGGGCAATAAATTCTCATCTGTAAAACTAGAAACCAATTCAAAACCACGAATTTTCATCATCTTCTCTTTTCTATTATCATTTATTCTAGATTATTCTATCTTATTTATTCGGAAAAAGCACGAAAAAAAGAGCACACAATTCAAATCGCTTAGGGCTGCTGGATTCCTCCCCTGACCCGCTTCACGCAGAACTGTTGCTCCACTATTTATTATATCACATTCCTATTCATTTTAAAAGCAAAATTATTTTTTCCGTCTATTTCTAAAAAAGTCCTGCATAATAGCTGCGCATTCATCTTCCAAAATTCCCGTTTCAACCTCCACACGATGATTGAGACGCTCATCTGTCAAAATATCGTACAAACTCCCAGCAGCGCCAAATTTCTGGTTTTTAGCCCCATAGACCACGTTTGGAATACGGGCTAGTCCAATCGCCCCACTACACATGACACAAGGTTCAATGGTCACAAAAAGCGTGCAATCCAGCAAGCGCCAGCTCTCCTCACTCCGGTTCGCATGCTCTATGGCCATAATTTCCGCATGCATAACCGCTCGCTGCAGTTTCTCACGAGCATTATGCCCACGACCAATGATTTCTCCGTCCTTAACAATCACACAACCAATTGGAATTTCATCGTGTTCAAGAGCAATCTCAGCCTCTCTCAAGGCCTCTCTCATGAAGACTTCTTTTTCTTCAACTGTATAATTCATCAATTTCCCTTTTCCTACTTATCGATTTTATTATTATATCATGAATCTCAACACAAAAAAAGCCACCAAATGCGGTGACTCTATAGGGAGATTATTATGAAAAAGAAAAGTTTAGGATATTTGTTACAACAAGTTAGGAGGTCTTCTTGTAACTGTCTATAGTATACCCGACCTATCTTAAACAAATCTTAAAAATCTCTTAGGACCAAACACTTTCTAAAATATTTGTTTGTTCACGACCAGGACCCACTGAGAAAGTAGAAATACGAACGCCAACCAATTCACTCACACGACGAACATAGTTACGCGCATTCTCAGGAAGATCTTCCAAATTACGAACTCCAGTAATATCTTCTGACCAACCTGGCAACTCTTCATAGATAGGCTTGCAACGTTTCAATTGCTCAAGACTAGCTGGATAGTAGTCAATACGTTGACCATCAAGATCATAGGCCACACAGATTTTCACTGTATCTAAACCACTCAAAACATCGATAGAGTTCAATGAAAGGTTAGTGATACCAGAAACACGACGGCTATGACGCATGACAACTGAGTCAAACCAACCCACACGACGTGGACGACCAGTTGTTGTACCATATTCATGACCCACTTCACGGATACGTTCTCCCACTTCATCAAACAACTCAGTTGGGAAAGGACCGTCTCCTACACGACTCGTATAGGCTTTACATACACCTACAACCTTATCAATCTTACTTGGACCAACACCAGAACCAATGGTGACACCACCAGCCACAGGGTTTGATGACGTAACAAATGGATAGGTCCCTTGGTCAATATCGAGCATGACACCTTGTGCACCTTCAAAAAGCACACGTTTACCGTTATCAAGCGCATCATTCAAAATAACAGATGTATCTGTCACATACTTCTTGATTTGTTGACCATATTCGTAATACTCTTCAAAAATATCATCGAAAGCAATCGCTTTACTGTCATACAATTTTTCAAAAAGACGATTCTTTTCAGCAAGGTTACGTTCTAAACGCTCACGGAAAATATCTTTATCCAAAAGATCGGCGATACGAATCCCAACACGAGCAGCCTTGTCCATATAAGCTGGACCAATTCCCTTAATTGTAGTACCAATCTTATTGTCGCCCTTAGCTTCTTCTTGCAGACGATCCAACTCGATATGATAAGGCAAAATGACATGCGCGCGATCAGAAATACGCAAGTTATCAGTTGTCACACCCTCCTCATGAAGATAGCTCAACTCTTTTACAAGAGATTTAGGATTTACAACCATACCATTCCCAATAACAGAGATTTTTTCAGGGAAGAAAATTCCAGATGGAATCAAGTGCAACTTAAATTTCTTACCATCAATGACAATCGTGTGACCAGCATTATCACCACCTTGGTAACGCGCAATCACTTCTGCATTCACTGAAAGGAAGTCTGTAATCTTCCCTTTACCTTCATCACCCCATTGGGTACCTACAACAACAACTGAAGTCATAATCTTGTCTGAGCCCTCAGGCTCTTCCTTTCTCACATACATGGCAGGAATCTCACCCGCAATTATATCTTACAATTTATTATAAGAAAAAATCGCCTTTTTATCAAGAAGAAACAATAGAAAGATTTGCTATTTCCAACTATTAAAAAATGTTTTAGAAAAAATTCCGGCTATTTATCATTATTTTTCCACAAAAAGTTAAATTTGTTCGGAAATTAACTCATATTGTCTCAACAAGCAACAAAACCTTGTTTCATTATCAATTTTTCAAGATACAAACGATAAGCAACACGATAATGGTAAACGATAAAATCCCTACGACACCCAATGCCATATCTAACTAAATAATAAATCAAAAATTTAAAATGAAAATGTTCCCAGTCAAAATTATCACCAAATACAGTACCATACTCTTCTTCAATATTTCTATAAAAATCTGCCATCTGCTCATAAATACTTTTTAGCATAAATATATACTCCTTTTCTTTTTTATAAACTTATTCTAACAAAAAATTTTAAACAGTTATTAACAATTCCTGAATTGTTAAAATACCAACCTCAACAAGATAAAAAATAGGAAAAGTTGACAGAATAGAAACAAATTTACTACCTGAATTAAACTATTGTAAAGACCTTATTAACTGCGTTAAATACTAAAAGAGACTGAGGTAAAAATCTTAAAATAAGAAAAACGCATAGTATCAAATTTTTCAAACTATCTTTAAAACATTTCTCAAAGATAACGAGAAAATTGTCAATGTCCTTAAACTAGCCTATTCTAACGCCAAACTAGAAGTCACTAATAATCCCATCAAACTTATCAAGCGCAACGCCTCTGGTTTTCGGAACTTTGAAAACTTCAAAAAAACGGATTTTCATCGCTCTAAACATCAAAAAAAGAAAGGACGAAATTTGCCCTTTCTCGAGATTAGCTTTTCTGGCTCTATAATATTTGTAGTGGGTAAATCCCCTATGGATATTATGGAGCCTATTTTATTGTAGAAAAAAAGTCCCATATCATCTATAATGAAAAGCGACCAAACCATCATTAGAAAGATTCATATGGAACAATTACATTTTATCACAAAACTACTAGACATTAAAGACCCTAATTTCTAAATTATGGATATTATCAATAGGGGTACACATAAGGAAATTATCGCTAAACTGGACTACGACGCCCCATCTTGCCCTGATTGCGGAAGTTAAATGAAGAAATATGACTTTCAAAAACATTCTAAGATTCCTTACCTCGAAACTACTGGTATGCCTACCAGAATTCTACTTAGAGAGCGTCGTTTTAAGTGCTATCAGTGCTCGAAAATGATGGTGTCTGAAACTTCTATCGTCAAGAAAAATATCTCGCTTCATTAGGTGCGAGATAGATTATTAATTATATAACAAAAAAGAGGTCAAAACCTCCTTTAATTAACTACTCCGCCAGTAGGACTCGAACCTACGACATCATGATTAACAGTCATGCGCTACTACCAACTGAGCTATGGCGGAATAAAGCTAAGCGACTTCCATATCT
>NZ_VMLD01000011.1:0-94952 GCF_013276485.1 Streptococcus sp. 4886
TATCTGCAACCTCAAAGCAGTGTTTTGAGCTGACTTCGTCAGTTTTATCTGCAACCTCAAAGCAGTGCTTTGAGCAGCCTGCGGCTAGTTTCCTAGTTTGCTCTTTGATTTTCATTGAGTATAAATAAAATTGTTGTATTATCTTTTTATAATGTTATAATACACAAAAATAGGCAACTTGTCAATAGAAAAGAAGCAATTTAGTTAAAAATATTCTGGTTTTTAAAAATTGCAAGTCAATAAGGAATTTTCAGATAATTATTGAAAAAGAGACGTTTTTATGTTATAATGATAGCGATTAAATTCGAGGTGAAAAATGGCACATTTATTAGAAAAAACAAGAAAGATTACATCAATTTTGAAGCGCTCAGAGGAGCAGTTGCAGGATGAACTTCCTTACAACGCTATTACGCGTCAGTTAGCGGATATTATTCATTGCAATGCCTGCATTATCAATAGTAAGGGACGTCTGCTTGGCTATTTTATGCGTTATAAAACCAATACAGATCGCGTAGAGCAATTCTTCCAAACTAAGATTTTCCCAGATGACTACGTTCAAGGGGCTAATATGATTTATGAAACAGAAGAAAACTTGCCTGTTGAGCATGATATGAGTATTTTCCCTGTTGAGAGTAGAGATGATTTTCCAGATGGTTTGACAACTATTGCACCGATTCATGTATCAGGGATTCGCCTTGGTTCTTTGATTATTTGGCGCAATGATAAAAAATTCGAAGACGAGGATTTGATCCTTGTTGAGATTGCCAGTACCGTGGTTGGGATTCAACTCCTTAACTTCCAGCGTGAAGAAGATGAGAAAAATATTCGCCGCCGTACTGCTGTTACCATGGCGGTTAATACCCTTTCTTACTCCGAACTCCGTGCTGTTTCAGCAATTTTAGGGGAATTAAATGGAAATGAAGGGCAGTTGACTGCGTCTGTGATTGCAGACCGTATTGGAATAACCCGCTCTGTGATTGTCAATGCCCTTCGTAAACTTGAGTCTGCGGGAATTATTGAAAGTCGCTCGCTTGGAATGAAGGGAACCTATCTTAAGGTCTTGATTTCAGATATTTTTGAAGAAGTGAAGAAAAGAGATTACTAATGACTAAGGCTTTGATTTCGATTGATTATACAGAAGATTTTGTTGCTGATAGTGGAAAATTGACAGCAGGTGCTCCAGCCCAGGCTATTTCGAATGCCATTAGCAAGGTGACTCGATTAGCTTTTGAACGAGGGGATTACATCTTCTTTACCATCGATGCTCATGAAGAAAACGATTGTTTCCATCCAGAAAGCAAGCTGTTTCCTCCTCATAATTTGATTGGGACTAGTGGACGGAATTTATACGGAGATTTGGGAACCTTTTATCAAGAGCATGATTCAGACAGTCGTGTCTTTTGGATGGATAAACGTCATTACTCAGCTTTTTCAGGGACTGACCTAGACATTCGTTTGAGAGAGCGTAGAGTGTCTACCGTTATCTTAACAGGTGTCTTGACGGATATTTGTGTCCTGCATACAGCTATAGATGCCTATAATCTAGGATATGACATCGAGATTGTTAAAACAGCTGTTGCTTCCATCTGGCCTGAAAATCATCAATTTGCCCTAGGTCATTTCAAAAATACACTTGGAGCTAAGTTGGTAGATGAAAATCTAAATGAACTTTCTGAGTAATTTGGTTGATGAAATGAAAAATTTTGAAAAAAAGTGTTGACAAGTATCCCAAAAGTTGATATACTAGTAAAGTAATCGACGCGGGGATGGCGGAATTGGCAGACGCGCAGGACTAAGGATCCTGTGACCGCTTTAGGTCGTGAGGGTTCAAGTCCCTCTCTCCGCATAGGATAAGAGTTAGCTTAGGCTAGCTCTTTTGTATTTCTCTAAAAAATTAGAATCCAGTCAAATGTAGTGGAGAATCAGCGAAAATATGGGAAAGCTGATTCTTGTTTCTGCTTTTGTATAGAAGAATAATAAAGATTATCTTCTTCAAATTCTCCGATATTCTCTAAAGTTTTGTGCAAGTTGCACAGAACTTTTTTGTTTTTTTGGTCACCTTGCCATAGAAATGTAAAGCGTTTTCATCTATAATATAATTATCAAAAGACAAAAGGAGTTCACCTCATGGTAGAATTAAATCTTAAAAATATTTACAAAAAATATCCAAACAGCGAACACTATTCAGTTGAAGATTTCAACTTGAACATCAAAGATAAAGAATTTATCGTTTTCGTAGGTCCTTCAGGATGTGGTAAATCAACTACACTCCGTATGATTGCTGGTCTTGAAGACATCACAGAAGGTACTGCATCTATCGATGGCGTGGTTGTCAACGACGTAGCTCCAAAAGACCGTGACATCGCCATGGTATTCCAAAACTACGCTCTTTACCCACACATGACTGTTTATGACAACATGGCTTTCGGTTTGAAATTGCGTAAATACAGCAAAGAAGACATCGACAAACGTGTGCAAGAAGCAGCTGAAATTCTTGGATTGAAAGAATTTTTGGAACGTAAACCAGCTGACCTTTCAGGTGGTCAACGTCAACGTGTTGCCATGGGTCGTGCCATCGTCCGTGATGCAAAAGTATTCTTGATGGACGAACCTTTGTCAAACTTGGATGCTAAACTTCGTGTATCAATGCGTGCTGAGATTGCGAAAATCCACCGTCGTATCGGAGCTACTACTATCTACGTAACTCACGACCAAACAGAAGCGATGACACTTGCAGACCGTATCGTTATCATGTCAGCAACTAAGAACCCTGCTGGTACAGGTACTATCGGACGTGTTGAACAAATCGGTACTCCTCAAGAAGTTTACAAAAACCCAGTTAATAAATTCGTAGCAGGATTCATCGGAAGCCCAGCTATGAACTTCATCAATGTGAAATTGGTTGGAAGTGAAATTATTTCTGATGGTTTCCGTTTGAAAGTTCCAGAAGGTGCTTTGAAAGTTCTTCGTGAAAAAGGCTACGAAGGTAAAGAATTGATCTTCGGTATTCGTCCAGAAGACGTGAATGCAGAACCTGCTTTCCTTGAAACATTCCCAGACTGTGTTGTAAAAGCGACTATCTCTGTATCAGAACTGCTTGGTTCAGAATCTCACCTTTACTGCCAAGTTGGTAAAGATGAATTTGTTGCAAAAGTTGATGCTCGTGACTACTTGCAAACAGGTGCAACAGTTGAACTTGGATTTGACTTGAACAAAGCACACTTCTTTGATGTAGAAACTGAAAAAACAGTCTACTAAAATAAATAAAATTCAAAGCACTACAAGAAAAGATATCTCTTTATCAATTGTAGTGGAGAGATATCAGTTAATCTAAGGAGAGAAACAAAATGCTTCTCTCCTTTTTGCTAGGGAAGTCATATTATGCATCTATCTTGTGATACCCTTTGAATAAAAATGGTCATCTTATTTGCCTTATAGGGTGACTAGCAGATGAAATATTGTTTTCTCTTTCTTCTTTACTAGAAAGTATGGTATAATAGAGAGTAAAAAACTTTGAAAGAAAGAAAAAGATGAATTTAAAAGATTACATTGCAACAATTGAAAATTATCCAAAGGAAGGGATTACCTTCCGTGATATCAGTCCTTTGATGGCTGATGGAAATGCATATAGCTACGCTGTTCGTGAAATTGTTCAGTATGCTACTGACAAGAAAATAGACATGATTGTAGGGCCTGAGGCTCGTGGATTTATCGTGGGCTGTCCAGTTGCCTTTGAGTTGGGAATTGGTTTTGCCCCTGTTCGTAAGCCAGGTAAATTACCACGTGAAGTCATTTCTGCTGACTATGAAAAAGAGTACGGTGTTGATACCTTGACTATGCATGCGGATGCCATCAAGCCAGGTCAACGTGTTCTTATTGTAGATGACCTCTTGGCAACAGGTGGAACTGTTAAGGCAACCATCGAGATGATTGAAAAACTTGGTGGTGTTGTAGCAGGTTGTGCCTTCCTTGTTGAATTGGATGAATTGAACGGCCGTGAAAAAATCGGTGACTACGATTACAAAGTTTTGATGCATTATTAATGAAAAACAGTCCCTAGGGCTGTTTTCTCTACATTAGGATATAAAAATAGACTATAGCTAGTTAGAGAAAAACTATAATTGAAAACTATATCTTCTTGCAGTATAATAAAAGGACTAAGTGTTTGAGATTTGGCTTCAAACATATGCAATGATTCCTGAAAGAATACAGTTAGGAGAGGGTTATGCCGATTCGAATTGATAAAAAATTGCCAGCTGTTGAGATTTTACGGACAGAGAACATCTTTGTCATGGATGATCAACGTGCTGCTCACCAAGATATTCGTCCTTTGAAGATTTTAATTTTAAATCTCATGCCACAGAAAATGGTCACAGAAACCCAGTTGTTACGCCACTTGGCTAATACCCCCCTACAACTGGATATTGATTTTCTCTATATGGAGAGCCACCGTTCTAAGACAACTCGTTCAGAGCACATGGAGACCTTTTATAAAACTTTTCCTGAAGTCAAGGATGAGTATTTTGATGGGATGATTATCACGGGTGCTCCAGTTGAACATTTACCATTTGAGGAAGTGGACTATTGGGAGGAATTTAGCCAGGTGCTTGAGTGGTCCAAGACTCATGTCTATTCGACGCTTCATATCTGTTGGGGGGCTCAGGCTGGGCTCTACCTACGCTATGGGGTAGAAAAATACCAGATGGACAGTAAGTTATCAGGTATTTATCCTCAGGATGCTTTAAAAGAAGGGCACCTTCTTTTTAGAGGCTTTGACGATAGCTATGTATCCCCTCATTCACGGCACACGGAGATTTCTAAGGAAGAAGTCTTAAACAAAACCAATCTCGAGATTTTATCAGAAGGGCCACAGGTTGGGGTTTCGATTTTGGCTAGTCGTGATTTACGAGAAATTTATAGTTTTGGGCATTTGGAATATGATCGTGATACCTTGGCAAATGAATATTTCCGAGATCGTGATGCAGGTTTGGATCCTCATATTCCAGAAAATTACTTTAAGGATGATGATGTCAACCAGACACCTTGTCTTTGTTGGTCTTCATCAGCAGCCCTCTTTTTCAGTAACTGGGTGAATTATGCGGTCTATCAGGAGACGCCTTTTGACTGGAGAAAGATAGAAGATGATGCATCCGCATTTGGGTATTTATAAGAGGAATTATGACATATTTAGACGCTTTTAAATCAGGGAACTTGGTTTTACCGAGTGCCCTGCTCTTGCATTTTAAGGAACTCTTTCCTTCTAGCGACGATTTTCTGGTCTGGCAATTTTTCTATTTGCAAAATACGACAGGCTTGGAAGAAATGTCGCCAAGCCAGATTGCTGACAGGATTGGCAAGGAAATTTCGGATGTCAACCAGTCCATTTCTAATCTGACGGAGAGGGGACTTCTCCAGTATCGTACTATCGAATTAAATGGTGAAATCGAATTGCTTTTTGATGCTAGTTTGGCTTTGGAACGCTTGGACGACTTGCTTGGAGTCGCTGATTCAAGTTCAGACCAGTTGACACCTCAGAATCAGCTCAAGGATTTGGTGGAAACCTTCCAGCAGGAATTGGGACGCTTGTTGACACCTTTTGAGATTGAAGATTTGACCAAGACACTAAAGGAAGATGGAACCAGTGCTGACTTGATTAAGGAGGCTCTTCGTGAAGCTGTTTTAAATGGAAAAGCAAACTGGAAGTACATTCAGGCGATTTTGAGAAACTGGCGCCATGAAGGTATCAAAAGTGTGGCTCAAATTGAGGCTAAGCGGGCAGAAAGAGAAGCCAGCAATCCTCAGTTGACACAGGTATCTGTGGATTTTAGAAATGCCATGGATCTCTGGAAGGATTAATCGTTGGAAGCAGGCTTGAAATCCGAGTAAGATTTGCAAGCTGTGTCTAATTGTGATAAAATAAGTAGAAAATAAATTGAAAAAAGAGGTATGTGAAATGTCACGTAAACCATTTATCGCTGGTAACTGGAAAATGAACAAAAATCCAGAAGAAGCTAAAGCATTCGTTGAAGCTGTTGCATCAAAACTTCCTTCATCAGATCTTGTTGAAGCAGGTATCGCAGCTCCTGCAGTTGATTTGACAACTGTTCTTGCTGCTGCAAAAGGTTCAAACCTTAAAGTTGCTGCTCAAAACTGCTACTTTGAAAATGCAGGTGCCTTCACTGGTGAAACTAGCCCACAAGTTTTGAAAGAAATCGGTACTGACTACGTTGTTATCGGTCACTCAGAACGCCGTGACTACTTCCATGAAACTGACGAAGATATCAACAAAAAAGCAAAAGCAATCTTTGCAAACGGTATGCTTCCAATCATCTGTTGTGGTGAGTCACTTGAAACTTACGAAGCTGGTAAAGCTGCTGAATTCGTAGGTGCTCAAGTATCTGCTGCATTGGCTGGATTGACTGCTGAACAAGTTGCTGCATCAGTTATCGCTTATGAGCCAATCTGGGCTATCGGTACTGGTAAATCAGCTTCACAAGACGATGCACAAAAAATGTGTAAAGTTGTTCGTGACGTTGTAGCTGCTGACTTCGGTCAAGAAGTTGCGGACAAAGTTCGTGTTCAATACGGTGGTTCTGTTAAACCTGAGAACGTTGCTTCATACATGGCTTGTCCAGACGTTGACGGTGCCCTTGTAGGTGGTGCGTCACTTGAAGCTGAAAGCTTCTTGGCTTTGCTTGACTTTGTAAAATAATCAGTAAGTAGCAAAAGCTAGGTGGAACAGCATTCAGGTGCCTGTTCCATTTTTTATAGGAGAGGAAAGATTGAAAACAAAATTTGTATGTATAGGGCTAGCAAGTCTTTGCTTACTTGGCGCAAGAGTTTCAGGAATTGCGGCAGATGAAACAAGTGGAAGCACAGTTTCAGAAAAATCTAGTCTATCAACAGGAACTTCATCAACTAGTAGCAATGAACAGAGAAACAGTGTCTCTGCCCACTGGGATGGGGATTATTATGTAAAGGCTGATGGTTCTAAAGCTCAAAGTGAATGGATTTTTGACAACTACTATAAGGCTTGGTTTTATATTAATTCAGATGGTCGTTACGCGCAGAATGAATGGCATGGAAATTACTACCTGAAATCAGGTGGATATATGGCCCAAAACGAGTGGCTTTATGATAATAATTACAAGAGTTGGTTTTATCTCAAGTCAGATGGGGCTTATGCTCATCAAGAATGGCAATTGATTGGAAATAAGTGGTACTACTTCAAGAAGTGGGGTTACATGGCTAAAAGCCAATGGCAAGGAAGTTATTTCTTGAATGGTCAAGGAGCTATGATGCAAAATGAATGGCTCTATGATCCAGCCTATTCTGCTTATTTTTATCTCAAATCAGATGGAACTTATGCTAACCAAGAGTGGCAAAAAGTGGGCGGCAAATGGTACTATTTCAAGAAGTGGGGCTATATGGCTCGGAATGAGTGGCAAGGCAACTACTATTTGACTGGAAGTGGTGCCATGGCGACTGACGAAGTGATTATGGATGGTGCTCGCTATATCTTTGCGGCCTCTGGTGAGCTCAAAGAAAAGAAAGATTTGAATGTTGGCTGGGTTCACAGAGATGGTAAACGCTATTTCTTTAATAATAGAGAAGAACAAGTAGGAACCGAACATGCTAAGAAAGTTATTGATATTAGTGAGCACAATGGTCGTATCAATGATTGGAAAAAGGTTATTGATGAAAATGAAGTAGATGGTGTCATTGTTCGTCTAGGTTATAGCGGTAAAGAAGACAAGGAATTGGCGCATAACATTAAGGAGTTAAACCGTCTGGGAATTCCTTATGGCGTCTATCTCTATACCTATGCTGAAAATGAGACCGATGCTGAGAATGACGCTGAACAGACCATTGAACTTCTGAAGAAATACAATATGAACTTGTCTTACCCTATCTACTATGATGTTGAGAACTGGGAGTATGTGAATAAAAGTAAGCGTGCTCCGAGTGATACAAGTACTTGGGTTAAGATCATCAACAAGTACATGGAGACGATGAAGCAGGCGGGTTATCAAAATGTGTATGTCTATAGCTATCGTAGTTTATTACAGACACGTTTAAAACACCCAGATATTTTAAAACATGTAAACTGGGTAGCGGCCTATACCAATGCTTTAGAATGGGAAAACCCTCATTATTCAGGAGAAAAAGGTTGGCAATATACCTCTTCTGAATACATGAAAGGAATCCAAGGGCGCGTGGATGTCAGTGTTTGGTATTAAGCTCTGATTAGAAAGAGGGATGTGATAGTAGCACCCTCTTTTTCTTTGTTTTATGGCAGTTCATCCTCGAGTAAATTCAAGATCTCGCTAGGAAATAAATCTTATATGGTAGATTGAATATAGACCAGGACATTGCGGTTGCTAAAACATTTTTAGAAATTCATTTGTCTTTCCTAATCGACTTGGCTCCCTCTTATTTCAATCTATTATAGTCTTGGGGAATTTCTTCAAACCACGTCAGCGTGGTCAGTTCTACCTGCGACCTCAAAACTTGTACTTTGGTTAAGCTGGGTTTAGTTTCCTAGTTTGCTGATGGATTTCCATTGACTATAAGCATCCAGACCTCTTTTTCGTCTTCTAAAGAATTCTTAAATTATCAGTCTATTGCAACTTTTCTCATGTGGGTCATTTGGCTTGCTATTGTCTTTCCTTAGTAGTATACTAAGGTAGTAATCATTAAGAAGTGGTTACAAAAAATAATGAACGAGGTAAAATAAAATGGTAGAATTGAAAAAAGAAGCAGCAAAAGATGTCGCAACATTAACAAAAGCAGCGCCAGTAGCATTGGCAAAAACAAAGGAAGTTTTGAATCAAGCTGTTGCAGATTTGTATGTAGCGCATATTGCTCTTCATCAAGTGCACTGGTACATGCGTGGACGCGGTTTTATGGTATGGCATCCAAAAATGGATGAGTACATGGATGCTCTTGATGGTCATTTAGATGAAATCAGCGAACGCTTGATCACACTTGGTGGAAGCCCATTCTCTACTTTGACAGAGTTCCTTCAAAACAGTGAAATCGAAGAAGAAGCTGGTGAATACCGTAATGTTGAAGAAAGCTTGGAACGTGTTCTAGATATTTATCGCTACCTCATCACTCTTTTCCAAAAAGCGTTGGATGTGACTGACGAAGAAGGCGATGATGTTACAAACGATATTTTTGTTGGTGCTAAGGCTGAACTTGAGAAAACAGTTTGGATGCTTGCCGCAGAACTTGGACAAGCACCTGGTTTGTAAGAAACAAGGAAACATAGATAAATCTGTAGGAAATTTCTTACAGATTTTTTCTATTTTGTAAGCTATTCCAAACCAGTCTTTTTTTGAGTTTTTTGATAAAATAGTACTATCAGTGAAAAGGATGGAAGCATGACTAAGAAAATCGTAGCTATTTGGGCCCAGGATGAAGAGGGTGTGATTGGTAAGGACAATCGTCTGCCTTGGCATTTGCCAGCAGAACTGCAACACTTCAAAGAAACAACTCTGAATCATGCTATCTTGATGGGACGGGTGACCTTTGATGGAATGGGGCGTCGCTTGCTTCCAAAACGGGAGACCTTGATTTTGACACGTAACCCGGAAGAAACGATAGATGGTGTTACTGTCTTTCATGATGTCCAGTCTGTCTTGGACTGGTATCAGGCTCAAGACAAGAATCTCTATATTATCGGTGGGAAGCAGATTTTTCAGGCTTTTGAACCCTACCTTGATGAAGTGATTGTCACTCAAATTCATGCTCGGGTGGAGGGGGATACCTATTTTCCTGAGGAGTTTGACCTGTCCCTTTTTGAGACAGTTTCAAGCAAATCCTATACCAAAGATGAGAAAAATTCTTATGATTTTACCATCCAATACCGCAAGAGAAAGGAAGTCTAATGGAACGGAGTTTATTTGGTTTATTCACGGCTTTTCTGTGTTTCATCTGCCTTCTGGCAGGAGCACAGGCTTTTCGTAAAAAGCGTTACGGGCTTTCTATCCTCCTTTGGTTAAATGCCTTTACCAATCTGGTCAATAGTATTCATGCTTTTTACATGACCTTATTTTAGATAGAATGACAGTATAGAATGGAAGGAAATCATGTCTACAAATAGAAAAAATGATATGATGGTTTATTGCTCATTTTGTGGCAAAAACCAAGAAGAAGTACAAAAAATAATCGCTGGGAACAATGCTTTTATTTGTAATGAATGCGTGGAGCTAGCTCAGGAAATCATTCGAGAAGAATTGGTTGAGGAAGTCTTGGCAGACTTGTCTGAGGTGCCAAAACCAATTGAACTCCTCCATATCTTGAACCACTATGTAATTGGTCAAGATCGTGCCAAGCGTGCCTTGGCAGTGGCAGTTTACAACCACTACAAACGCATCAATTTCCACGATACGCGAGAAGAGTCAGAAGACGTAGATTTGCAGAAATCAAACATCTTGATGATTGGTCCAACTGGTTCAGGGAAAACTTTCCTTGCCCAGACCTTGGCTAAGAGCTTGAATGTGCCTTTTGCTATTGCGGATGCGACAGCTCTGACGGAGGCTGGTTATGTGGGTGAGGACGTGGAAAATATCCTCCTTAAACTCTTGCAGGCTGCTGACTTTAACATTGAGCGCGCAGAGCGTGGGATTATCTATGTGGATGAAATTGACAAGATTGCCAAGAAGAGCGAGAACGTGTCTATCACACGGGATGTTTCTGGTGAAGGGGTGCAACAAGCCCTTCTCAAGATTATCGAAGGAACAGTTGCTAGCGTACCACCTCAAGGTGGACGCAAACATCCGCAACAAGAAATGATTCAAGTAGATACCAAGAATATCCTCTTCATTGTTGGTGGTGCCTTTGATGGTATTGAAGAAATTGTTAAACAACGTCTTGGAGAAAAAGTCATCGGATTTGGTCAAAATAATAAAGCGATTGATGAAAATAGCTCTTACATGCAAGAAATCATCGCAGAAGATATTCAAAAATTCGGGATTATTCCAGAATTGATTGGGCGCTTGCCTGTTTTTGCGGCTCTTGAGCAATTGACAGTGGATGACTTGGTTCGCATCTTGAAAGAGCCAAGAAATGCCTTGGTCAAACAATATCAAACCTTGCTTTCTTATGATGATGTCGAGTTGGAATTTGACGATGAGGCCCTTCAAGAGATTGCCAACAAGGCCATCGAACGGAAGACTGGGGCGCGTGGTCTTCGTTCGATTATTGAAGAAACCATGTTGGACGTTATGTTTGAAGTACCGAGTCAGGAAAATGTGAAATTGGTTCGCATCACAAAAGAAGCTGTCGATGGAACGGATAAACCAATCCTAGAAACAGCCTAGAGGTGACTATGGAACTGAATAGACATAATGCTGAAATCTTGCTCAGTGCGGCGAATAAATCCCACTACCCACAGGATGAACTGCCAGAGATTGCCCTAGCAGGGCGTTCCAATGTTGGTAAGTCTAGCTTTATCAACACTATGTTGAATCGTAAGAATCTGGCTCGTACGTCAGGGAAACCTGGGAAAACCCAGCTGCTCAACTTCTTTAACATTGACGACAAGATGCGCTTTGTGGATGTTCCTGGCTATGGTTATGCCCGTGTTTCCAAAAAGGAACGTGAAAAGTGGGGGCGCATGATTGAAGAGTATCTAACGACTCGGGAAAATCTCCGTGCGGTAGTCAGTTTAGTTGACCTTCGTCATGACCCGTCAGCAGATGATGTGCAGATGTACGAATTTCTCAAGTATTACGAGATTCCGGTTATCATCGTTGCGACCAAGGCGGACAAGATTCCTCGTGGTAAATGGAACAAGCACGAATCAGCAATCAAAAAGAAATTAAACTTTGACCCAAGTGACGATTTCATCCTCTTTTCATCTGTCAGCAAGGCAGGGATGGATGAGGCTTGGGATGCAATCTTAGAAAAATTGTGAGGAAAAGAAAATGGCAAAAACAATTCATACAGATAAAGCTCCAAAGGCTATCGGACCCTATGTTCAAGGAAAAATCGTTGGGAACCTTTTGTTTGCTAGTGGTCAAGTTCCTCTCTCTCCTGAAACTGGGGAAATCGTTGGAGAAACGATTCAAGAACAGACAGAGCAAGTCTTAAAAAACATCGGTGCTATTTTGGCAGAAGCAGGAACAGACTTTGACCATGTTGTCAAAACAACTTGCTTCTTGAGCGATATGAACGACTTCGTTCCTTTTAACGAGGTTTACCAAACGGCCTTTAAAGAGGAATTTCCAGCTCGTTCAGCTGTGGAGGTAGCTCGTCTTCCTCGTGATGTAAAAGTCGAAATTGAAGTCATCGCAGAGATTGGATAAGCTAGTTGAAGTTTGGTGCTGCCAAGCTTCTTTTGATATAAGGAGAAAAAGATGACAAAGAAACAACTTCACTTGGTGATTGTGACAGGGATGAGTGGTGCGGGCAAAACTGTAGCCATTCAGTCTTTCGAGGATTTAGGTTATTTTACTATTGATAATATGCCGCCAGCCCTCTTGCCTAAGTTTTTGCAGTTGGTGGAAACTAAGGAAGACGATCCTAAGTTGGCCTTGGTAGTGGATATGCGTAGCCGTTCTTTCTTCTCGGAGATTCAAGCTGTTTTGGATGAGTTGGAAAACAAGGAAGAACTGGACTTTAAAATTCTCTTTTTGGATGCAGCTGATAAGGAATTGGTTGCTCGTTACAAGGAAACCAGAAGGAGTCACCCATTAGCTGCAGATGGACGGATTTTGGATGGAATCAAGCTGGAACGTGAACTCTTGGCACCTTTGAAAAATATGAGCCAAAATGTGGTGGATACAACTGAACTCACTCCTCGTGAGCTACGTAAAACCATTGCAGAGCAGTTTTCAGATCAAGAACAAGCCCAGTCTTTCCGTATCGAAGTCATGTCTTTCGGCTTTAAATATGGAATCCCGATTGATGCAGATTTGGTCTTTGATGTCCGATTCTTGCCCAATCCCTACTACCTACCAGAACTGAGAAACCAAACGGGTGTGGATGAACCTGTTTATGACTATGTCATGAATCATCCTGAGTCAGAAGATTTTTATCAGCATTTATTGGCCTTGATTGAGCCGATTTTGCCAAGTTACCAAAAGGAAGGGAAGTCCGTTTTGACCATTGCCATGGGCTGTACGGGCGGACAACACCGTAGTGTGGCCTTTGCTAAACGCTTGGCGCAGGACTTATCCAAGAATTGGCCTGTTAATGAAGGGCATCGCGACAAAGACCGAAGAAAGGAAACGGTAAACCGTTCATGAGAAAACCAAAGATAACGGTGATTGGTGGAGGGACTGGGATCCCTGTCATTCTTAAAAGTCTGCGTGAAAAAGATGTGGAAATCGCTGCTATCGTAACGGTGGCGGATGATGGTGGTTCATCAGGTGAACTCCGAAAAAATATGCAGCAGTTGACACCGCCAGGTGATCTTCGCAATGTCCTTGTGGCCATGTCGGATATGCCTAAGTTTTATGAAAAGGTCTTTCAATACCGCTTTTCTGAGGATGCTGGAGCCTTTGCTGGCCATCCATTGGGAAATCTCATTATCGCTGGCCTGTCAGAAATGCAGGGTTCGACCTATAATGCCATGCAGTTGCTGAGTAAATTTTTCCATACGACTGGGAAGATTTATCCTTCCAGTGACCATCCTTTGACCCTGCATGCAGTCTTTCAGGATGGGACAGAAGTGGCTGGAGAGAGTCATATTGCAGACCATCCAGGCATGATTGACCATGTCTATGTGACCAATACCCTCAACGATGATACGCCTCTGGCTAGCCGTCGAGTAGTGCAGACCATTCTTGAAAGTGACATGATTGTTCTCGGCCCTGGTTCTCTCTTTACCTCTATTTTGCCCAATATCGTGATTAAGGAAATCGGGCAGGCGCTTTTGGAAACTAAGGCAGAAATCGCCTATGTCTGCAATATCATGACCCAACGTGGGGAGACAGAACATTTTACAGATAGTGACCACGTGGAGGTCCTGCATCGTCACCTTGGTCGACCTTTTATCGATACTGTCTTGGTGAATATCGAAAAAGTGCCTCAGGAATACATGAATTCCAACCGTTTTGATGAATACTTGGTGCAGGTGGAACATGATTTTGCTGGTCTTTGTCAGCAAGTTCCGCGTGTGATTTCATCCAACTTCCTTCGTCTGGAAAATGGGGGTGCCTTCCACGATGGAGATTTGATTGTGGACGAATTGATGCGGATTATACAGGTGAGAAAATGAGTTTCACAGTAGCAGTAAAAGAAGAAATTCTGGGTCAACACCATCTGAGCCGGCATGAATTATCTGCCATTATCAAGATGTCTGGTAGTATCGGTCTCTCGACTTCGGGCTTGACCTTGTCCGTCGTGACAGAAAATGCCAAACTGGCTCGTCACCTCTATGAGTCCTTTCTCCATTTCTATGAAATCAAATCGGAAATCCGTCACCACCAAAGAAGCAATCTCCGCAAGAATCGGGTCTATACCGTTTTTACAGATGAAAAGGTGCAGGATTTGTTAAGTGATTTGCACTTGGCAGACTCCTTCTTTGGTCTGGAAACAGGTATTGATGAGGCGATTTTATCGGATGAGGAAGCAGGTCGTTCCTATCTCTGTGGCGCTTTCTTGGCAAATGGAAGCATTCGTGACCCTGAATCAGGTAAGTACCAGTTGGAAATCAGTTCTGTTTATCTGGACCACGCGCAAGGGCTTGCCTCCCTTCTCCAGCAGTTTTTACTGGATGCCAAGGTGCTTGAGCGCAAGAAGGGAGTTGTGACCTATCTCCAGCGTGCCGAAGATATTATGGACTTCTTGATAGTCATCGGAGCTATGAAGGCGCGTGATGATTTTGAGAGAGTAAAGATTTTGCGAGAAACCCGTAATGACCTCAATCGGGCTAATAATGCTGAAACAGCTAATATCGCTCGGACAGTTTCTGCCAGCATGAAGACTATCAACAATATCAGCAAAATCAAAGATATTATGGGCTTAGAAAATCTGCCAGTGGATTTGCAGGAAGTAGCGCAGTTGCGGATTCAGCACCCAGACTACTCTATCCAGCAGTTAGCAGATAGCCTCAGCAATCCCCTTACAAAAAGTGGTGTCAATCACAGACTCAGAAAGATAAATAAATTAGCTGATGAACTATAAAACCAGGCTCTTGTTTTGCGAGGTTCTTTTTTGAAATAAAAAGAGGTTGGGCAAAAAGCAATGTCATTAAGTTAAGAAATTTGGCTCTTTAAAATCAAAAACGCATAATATCCGGTGTTGACTTGAACCGTAATACTATGCGTTTTATTGTGAGAAAATTTATTTCATTTTCTCCTGAAATTGAGTTTTTACCCAGTCTCTAATGAGTTATTTCCAAGTGACCAGTTCGCTCCAAACGCTAACATTCGATATAGTAGAGGTTTCACCAGCTGGAACCCATTTGTTGGTGCCTAAGTATCTAACTTCTAGTTTACGAACGTTTACTGTGTAAGATGCTTTTAGTCTAATATAACCATAAGTGTAGGGTGGTACGTTATGGGAGACTGAGTGATTTAAACTAAGTCCAGCTCCAGACTCCGGAGCAGAAAAGCTAACACCTGCACCTACAGTCAGAGTAGCTCCAGCTTTTCCACCATAGGCAGTTGAACTTACAGGACCTGATGTGGTGCTTTTCTTGTAAGAGTGAGAGTATTTAGTTCTATAGTCTGCAACACCAGTTGCATTAGAACGAGTCTGATACGTAGATTTAGACTCTAAATAGGCGTCTCTAAGTTCAGTCGTATAAAATGACAATAACTCTCCTGTGTTGATATCTTTTACAATACGATTAGATACAATTTCATAATTTGTACCAGGATAGACATCAGCAAAAACCGTAGATGTTGTGACTAAGAATAATAGACTTGATAGTAGAGAGAAAAACAATAGTTTCAGTTTAATCATAACAAATTTCCTTTCTTCATGAGTAAAAGATTATTTTTTCAATCCTTTGAAAGTTATAATGCAACCCGAAATAATACTGAGAGTTCCTACAGGTCTCCAATATAGTTGCCAAAAGAATAAATTTATTCTTTCTTTCAGTGTCGCATAGGGTTCGGCATAATAGGGGTTGATGTGAAATAATAAAAAACCAAAACATAAAACTATGATTCCAGTTAAGAATAAAATGTCCTTATTTACTTTCCTCATAAAACCTCCTTTTATTTTATTTAAAGCGCTTTCTATTATTAGTATACGTCAAAAAAAGAAAAAAACAAGTCTATTTATTTATTTATTTTTTTATATGGTATAATAGAATAGTTGGAGAGTTTTTATATAGCTTTAAAAGGCTGATATGAATACTTTGTATAATCTAATGATTCTTCAAAAAATTTCTTATTCAAACAAGAGCAAAGAGAAGGTGGGCTGCATATCAGAAGTTAGATGTATTTCTGTCTAACTTTTGAGGTGTAGTTCATTTTAAAACCACGAATCCTATGTGACTCGTGGTTCTTTTTTATAAACTAGTAGAGTGTTTTGGTTGTACTTTTTGCTCAGGGTCGATGTAGTTGATAGCATTATTGACAGCAGTTGGAGCTTCTCCGAGACCTGTCGCAATCAAGTCAATTTTTCCGTCATAGTAGCAGCAGTCACCGATAGCATAGATACCTGCTTGGCTAGATTCTTGTTTGCTGTTGACGATAATCTTGTGGCGGTTGAGGTCGAGCCCCCAGCTTTTGAGGTTACCGACAGAAGATTTGAAACCATAGTTGATAAAAAGGTGGTCTAGGTCAATCGTTTCGGTTTCATCAGATTTAACTTTTGTGATTTCAAGTTTATCAAGCGTTTTTCCATCTCCAAGGAGTTGGCTAGGGACGAATGGTGTCTTGATGGTTACAGATGATTCTTGCAAGGCTTGGACACTGTGTTCCAAGGCGCGGAAATTATCTCTGCGGTGGACAAGGGTAGTTGGCGCAATTTTTTCAAAAGCCAAAGCCCAATCCACAGCCGAGTCTCCTCCACCAAGAATCGTCACTTTCTTACCAGCGTATTGCTGGATGTTAGAAACGTGGTAGTGGATATTTTCATAGCCCTCAACGCCTTCTAGTTCCAAAGGACGTGGCTTGAAGGCACCGCCACCCATAGCAATGATAACAGTTTTAGATAGGTGACTTCCTTTAGAAGTGGTAATGGCAAAGCCTTCTTCTTGTTTTTCAATTTCAAGAACTGTTTCATTGAGATGAATAGGGGTATCAAAGCTGTTTAGCTGTTCAATCAAGCGGTTAGTCAATTCTTCTCCAGTCAGGTTTGGAAAGCCTGGGATGTCTAGGATTTCCTTTTCAGGGTAGAGAATAGCAGGTTGTCCACCTAGCTGGGGAAGAGAGTCGATGATTTGAACCTTGGCTTGGCGTAGGTGGGCGTAAAAGGCCGCAAAAAGACCGACAGGACCACCACCTACAATGGTAATATCATAGAGTTGAGACATGGTTTCTCCTTTGTTTTTTCTAGTCAGTTTATTGTATCATATTTTTGCTCAATGTAAAATGGACTAGGATAGGGAAAAAAATGCCAGAAAATGGTATAATAGGACGAAAGTGTTTTGATAGGGAGGATATCAGGGATGAATTTTCAACAATTATCCAATCTGCAATATTGGACCAGTTTGTTTGCAAGTCCATGGACGATAGCTATCAATCTGATTGATATTTTGATTGTTGCTTATATTTTATACCATTTTACAAAAGCTATTGCAGGAACCAAGATTATGATTTTGGTACGTGGAGTTTTGGTGTTTATTTTAGCTCAAATCCTTGCAAATATGATTGGCTTGACTACGATTTCTTGGTTAATCAATCAAATTATCACTTATGGGGTTATTGCGGCGGTTGTTATCTTCTCTCCAGAGATTCGGACTGGTTTGGAACGTTTGGGAAGAGCGACAGATTTCTTTTCCAATGCCCCTATTAGTGCTGAGGAACAGATGATTCGTGCCTTTGTTAAGTCTGTTGAATACATGAGTCCTCGTAAAATCGGGGCCTTGGTTGCTATTCAGCGTGTACGTACCTTGCAGGAGTATATTTCGACAGGAATTCCCTTAGATGCTAAGATTTCTGCAGAACTTCTCATTAACATTTTTATTCCCAACACTCCCCTACATGATGGTGCGGTGATTATCAGAGAAGAACGTATCGCTGTGACGTCTGCCTATCTGCCCTTGACAGAAAGTACAGGAATTTCCAAGGAATTTGGGACCAGACACCGGGCGGCTATCGGTTTATCAGAAGTCTCAGATGCCTTGACTTTTGTCGTATCAGAGGAAACGGGAGGAATTTCGATAACCTATAATGGAAGCTTTAAGCACAACCTAACACTTGATGAATTTGAAACAGAATTACGTGAAATCTTACTTCCAAAAGAGGAAGCAGGTCTTAGTTTTAAAGAACGATTGCTGGGAGGATGGAAACATGAGAAAAAATAGTTTATATATTATATCCTCACTCTTTTTTGCTTGTGTCTTATTTGTCTATGCTACGGCGACGAATTTTCAAAACAGTACCAGTGCTAGGCAGGTAAAAACGGAAACCTATACGAATACAGTAACAAATGTCCCTATTGACATACGCTATAATAGTGATGAGTATTTTATTAGTGGTTTTGCTTCAGAAGTATCAGTGGTCTTGACTGGTGCAAATCGCCTATCGCTAGCTAGTGAAATGCAAGAAAGCACACGTAAATTCAAGGTTACTGCTGACCTAACAGATGCCAGTGTTGGAACGATTGAAGTTCCTTTGAGCATTGAAGATTTACCCAATGGGCTGACCGCTGTGGCGACTCCGCAAAAAATTACAGTCAAGATTGGTAAGAAGGCTCAGAAGAATAAGGTAAAGGTTGTACCAGAGATTGACCCTAGTCAAATTGATAGTCGGGTACAGATTGAAAATGTCACGCTGTCAGATGAAGAAGTGTCGATTACGAGTGACCAAGAGACATTGGATAGAATTGATAAGATTATCGCTGTCTTGCCAACCAGCGAACGCATAACAGGTAATTACAGTGGTTCAGTACCTTTGCAGGCAATCGACCGCAATGGTGTTGTCTTACCGGCAGTTATCACTCCCTTTGATACAATAATGAAGGTGACTACAAAACCAGTAGCACCAAGTTCAAGCACATCAAATTCAAGCGCAAGCAGTTCGTCGGAGACATCGTCGTCAACGAAAGCAACTAGTTCAAAAACGAATTAAAAATAGAAAAAGGATTTTGTAAAAATGGGTAAATATTTTGGGACTGATGGAGTCCGTGGAGAAGCTAACGTAGAATTAACGCCAGAATTGGCCTTTAAACTAGGACGTTTTGGAGGCTATGTTCTTAGCCAACATGAAACGGAAGCACCGAAAGTTTTTGTAGGACGTGATACACGTATTTCTGGGGAAATGTTAGCATCTGCCTTGGTGGCAGGTCTCCTCTCTGTAGGGATTCACGTCTACAAACTAGGTGTTCTGGCGACACCAGCAGTAGCTTACTTGGTTAAAACAGAGGGAGCAAGCGCCGGTGTCATGATTTCTGCTAGCCACAACCCAGCCCTTGATAATGGAATTAAGTTCTTTGGCGGTGATGGCTTCAAACTAGATGATGAAAAAGAAGCAGAAATTGAAGCCTTGCTAGATGCTGCAGAAGATACTCTTCCTCGTCCAAGTGCAGAAGGCTTGGGAACCTTGGTAGATTATCCAGAAGGCTTGCGTAAGTATGAAGGATACCTTGTTTCAACTGGAACTCCTCTTGAAGGAATGAAGGTTGCCTTGGATACAGCTAATGGTGCAGCTTCTACAAGTGCCCGTCAAATCTTTGCAGACCTTGGTGCTCAGTTGACTGTTATAGGGGAAACACCAGATGGTCTTAACATCAACCTTAATGTTGGTTCAACCCACCCAGAAACCCTTCAAGAAGTGGTCAAAGAAAGCGGCTCAGCTATTGGTTTGGCCTTTGACGGAGACAGTGACCGTTTGATTGCTGTTGATGAGAATGGTGACATCGTTGATGGTGACAAGATCATGTACATTATCGGGAAATACCTTTCTGAAAAAGGACAATTGGCTCAAAATACAATTGTGACAACTGTGATGTCCAACCTTGGCTTCCACACGGCCTTGGACCGTGAAGGTATTAACAAGGTAGTCACTGCAGTTGGCGACCGCTACGTTGTTGAAGAAATGAGAAAATCAGGCTACAACCTCGGTGGTGAACAGTCTGGTCACGTCATCTTGATGGATTACAATACAACAGGTGATGGCCAATTATCCGCTGTCCAATTGACCAAAATCATGAAGGAAACTGGTAAGAGCTTGTCAGAGTTGGGAGCAGAAGTAACCATCTATCCACAAAAATTAGTCAATATCCGAGTGGAAAATGCCATGAAGGAAAAGGCAATGGAAGTGCCAGCTATCAAGGTCATCATCGAGAAGATGGAAGCTGAAATGGCAGGGAATGGTCGTATCCTAGTACGCCCAAGTGGAACAGAGCCCCTTTTGCGTGTTATGGCAGAAGCGCCTACAACAGAAGAAGTAGACTACTATGTTGATACCATCGCAGACGTAGTTCGAGCTGAAATCGGGATTGACTAAATCCTAGAAAACTAGATGAAAATAAAAAATTATGGTACAATAGCTTATAATATTGTAGCCGAGGGAGAAAGACATGAATCTTAAACGTGAACAAGAATTTGTTAGTCAGTATCATTTTGATGCGCGTAATTTTGAATGGGAAAATGAAAATGGAGCTCCTGAAACTAAGGTGGATGTGAACTTCCAATTGCTCCAACATGATCAAGAAAATCAAGTGACTTCCTTGATTGTCATCTTGACCTTTATGATTGTATTTGATAAGTTTGTCATCAGTGGAACCATTTCACAGGTAAACCACATCGATGGCCGTATTGTCAATGAACCAAGTGAATTGAGCCAAGAAGAAGTGGAAACTTTGGCTCGTCCATGTTTGAATATGCTCAACCGTTTGACTTACGAAGTAACTGAAATTGCATTAGACTTACCAGGAATCAATTTGGAGTTCTAATATGAAATTAGCTGTTATCACAGATTCCTCTGCCTATCTCAGTGCAGAGACCTTGCAAAGAGAAGATTTATTTGTCTTGGATATTCCTGTCAATATTGATGGTGAGGAGTATGTCGAAGGCATCAATCTGACTGCTGAGGAATTTTACCAAAAAATGGCTCAGGCTTCTGAACTGCCTAAGACTAGTCAACCAAGTATTGCCAAGTTAGATGAAATCTTAACTTCGCTCAAAGAACAAGGCTATACCCATGCTTTGGGGCTTTTCCTATCTTCTGGAATTTCAGGTTTTTACCAAAATATACAGTATATGATAGATGAATATGAGGGCTTAACCATTGCTTTTCCAGACACTTTGATTACAAGTGCTCCTCTGGGTATCATGGTTGAAAGCGTCTTTAATTGGCGTGACCAGGGCGATGATTTTGCCAGCATTCAGGATAAGCTAGCCATTCAAATCAGTCGTACGTCAGCCTTTATCATGGTAGATGATTTGGATCATTTGGTGAAAGGTGGACGCCTTTCAAATGGTGCTGCTATTTTGGGCAATTTGCTTAGCATTAAGCCAATCCTCTATTTCAATGACCAAGGTGTGATTGAAGTTTACGAAAAAGTTCGTACGGAAAAGAAAGCAACTAAGCGCTTAATTGAGATTATCAAGGAAGCAACAGCTTCAGGGCAATATCGTGTCATTGTCATTCATGGGAATGCTCCTGAAAAGGCTGAGGAATTGCGTCAGCACTTGATTGAATCTGGATTGAGTTCAGATGTTTCACTTGCTACATTTGGTAGTGTCATTGGAACCCACCTAGGAGCAGGAAGTATTGCTCTGGGTTATATTCCAGTGATTTAGTTGGCGCTTCTAGGCTAGTTAAGAAATCTTGTATCATAGCCATTGAACACGGACTAGCTACCTCTTGAAAAAAGATGCCTGTCTTGCCTTTCGTGGGAAGTCAGCGCCATTCCCTATTTTTCATGGGCAGCTAACGTCCTTAGTATCTTAGACAGGAGTAGAGATGAGTATTCGAGTAATTATTGCTGGTTTTAAGGGAAAGATGGGCCAGGCTGCTTGTCAGATGGTCTTGGCTGATCCAGACTTGGACTTGGTAGCAGTTTTGGATCCTTTTGAGTCTGAGTCAGAATGGCAGGGTATTCCTGTTTTCAAGGATAAGGTTGATTTAGCAGGTTTTGAAGCGGATGTCTGGGTAGATTTTACTACTCCAACTGTTGCCTATGAAAATACACGTTTTGCTCTTGAAAATGGATTTGCTCCAGTAGTTGGAACGACTGGTTTCACAAGTGAAGAAATTGCAGAGTTAAAAGCATTTTCTCGTGAACAAAATTTGGGTGGTTTGATCGCTCCTAACTTTGCCTTGGGTGCTGTCTTACTCATGCAATTTGCGACGCAGGCTGCTAAATATTTCCCAAATGTGGAGATTATCGAGCTCCATCATGACAAGAAAAAGGATGCCCCGAGTGGAACAGCTATTAAAACAGCTGAGCTGATGGCGGAAGTTCGAGAGTCTATCCAGCAAGGTGCGCCTGATGAAGAAGAATTGATTGCAGGTGCCCGTGGTGCTGACTTTGATGGTATGCGGATTCACTCAGTTCGTTTGCCAGGTTTGGTAGCCCATCAGGAAGTCATCTTTGGCAATCAGGGAGAAGGATTGACCCTCCGTCATGACTCCTATGATCGCAGCTCCTTCATGACAGGGGTTAATTTGGGAATTAAAGAAGTTGTCAAGCGTCATGAGCTTGTCTATGGATTAGAACACTTATTATGAGATTAACGCAAATGCCTTCTGAATTTCAGAAGGCTTTACCAGTATTAGAAAAAATTAAAGAAGCAGGTTTTGAGGCCTATTTTGTTGGGGGCTCTGTTCGAGACGCCCTCCTCAATCGTCCTATCCATGATGTGGATATTGCGACGTCTTCTTATCCAGAAGAGACCAAGCAGATTTTTCCGCGAACAGCCGATATCGGAATCGAGCATGGAACCGTCTTGGTTTTAGATGGGGATGAGGAGTATGAGGTAACCACCTTTCGAACTGAAGATGTCTATGTGGACTATCGCAGACCCAGTGCGGTTTCTTTTGTTCGTTCGCTAGAAGAAGACCTCAAACGCCGTGATTTCACAGTCAACGCCTTTGCCTTGGATGAGACAGGAGAAATCATAGACTTGTTCCATGGCTTAGACGATTTGGAAAAGCAGGTCTTGAGGGCGGTTGGAGTTCCTAGTGAGCGCTTCAACGAAGATGCTTTGCGGATTATGCGTGGTTTCCGTTTTCAGGCCAGTCTTGGCTTTGAACTTGAGCCAGAAACCTTTAAAGCTATGAAGACCTTGACGCCACTTTTGGAGAAAATTTCTGTGGAGCGTACCTTCGTTGAGTTTGATAAACTCTTGCTGGCTCCATTTTGGAGAAGGGGTTTGGCTTCCATGATTGAGAGTCAAGCTTATGACTATCTCCCTGATATGGCAGCTAGCCAGGACAAGCTCAATAGACTGTTTGATTTGGAGACTGATTTCACCTTTGAATCTTCAGAGCAAGCCTGGGCAGCTTTACTGTGGGCTTTGGAGATTGAAAATGCGCAGCCATTTTTGAAAGCTTGGAAGACCTCACGCCAGTTTGCCAAGCAGGTACAGGATTTGCTGACTATTTTGGCATTGCGTGAAAAGGGAGAATTGAGCAAGCGAGATTGTTATCGCTTTGACTTGGATTTGCTTTTACAGGCTGAAAGTCTTCGTCAGGCTCAGGGAAAACCAGTCAACCCACAAGCCATCACAGAAACCTACCAGAGTCTGACCATTCATGACAAGAAAGAAATTCAGATTAATGGTGGTATTTTGATCAAGGAATATGGCTATCAGCCGGGACCAGACTTGGGAGAGATTTTAACAGAGATTGAGTTTGCTATTGTCGATGGAGAATTGGAAAATGACCGTCAAGCCATCCATGCTTATCTAAGGGAGAAAAAATGAGTGATTTTATCGTTGAAAAACTAAGTAAATCCGTCGGTGATAAGACCGTTTTTAAGGATATTTCCTTTATCATCCATGACTTGGATAGAATTGGTTTAATCGGTGTCAATGGGACTGGTAAGACCACCCTTTTAGATGTTCTTTCTGGTGTTTCTGGATTTGATGGGGATGTTAGTCCCTTTTCAGCTAAGAATGATTACCAGATTGGTTACTTGACCCAAGATCCTGATTTTGATGATAGCAAGACGGTCTTGGATACGGTTCTATCTAGCGACCTCAAGGAAATCCAGCTTATTCGTGAGTATGAACTTCTCATGCTCAACTACAGTGAGGACAAGCAGGCTCGTTTGGAACGGGTCATGGCTGAAATGGACTCTCTCCAAGCTTGGGAAATCGAGAGTCAGGTCAAGACGGTTCTTAGCAAGCTGGGGATTCAGGACTTATCTACTCCTGTTGGGGAATTGTCAGGTGGTCTAAGAAGACGGGTCCAGTTGGCGCAAGTCTTACTTGGCAACCACGACCTCTTGCTTCTGGATGAGCCGACCAACCATCTGGACATTGCGACTATTGAGTGGCTGACCCTCTTTTTGAAAAATTCTAAGAAGACCGTCCTTTTTATTACCCATGACCGTTATTTCCTAGACGCTTTGTCAACTCGCATTTTCGAATTGGATCGCGCAGGCTTGACCGAATATCAGGGAAATTACCAGGACTATGTTCGCCTAAAGGCGGAACAGGATGAGCGCGACGCGGCTCTTCTTCATAAAAAAGAACAACTCTACAAACAAGAATTGGCCTGGATGCGCAGACAACCGCAGGCGCGTGCGACCAAGCAGCAGGCTCGTATCAATCGTTTCCACGATTTGAAGAAAGAAGTTTCAGGTGGCGTTACTGAGACAGACTTGACCATGAACTTTGAAACCAGTCGGATTGGGAAAAAGGTCATCGAGTTTCAGGATGTTTCCTTTGCCTATGAAAACAAGCCTATTTTGCAAGATTTTAATCTCTTGGTGCAGGCCAAAGACCGCATCGGAATCGTTGGGGATAACGGTGTTGGAAAATCAACCCTGCTCAACCTGATTGCAGGCAGTCTTGAGCCGACAGCAGGTCAAGTTGTGATTGGGGAAACAGTTCGCATTGCCTATTTCTCTCAGCAAATTGAGGGCTTGGATGAAAGCAAGCGAGTGATCAATTACTTGCAGGAAGTGGCAGAAGAGGTCAAGACCAGCGGTGGTTCTACGACTTCGATTGCAGAGCTGCTGGAGCAGTTCCTTTTCCCACGTTCGACGCATGGGACCTTGATTGAGAAATTGTCTGGGGGAGAGAAAAAACGTCTTTATCTCCTCAAACTGCTCTTGGAGAAACCAAATGTTCTTCTCTTGGACGAGCCGACAAATGACTTAGATATTGCAACCTTGACAGTTTTGGAGAATTTCTTGCAAGGCTTTGCTGGTCCAGTTTTGACTGTTAGTCACGACCGTTATTTCTTAGATAAGGTAGCGACTAAGATTCTCGCTTTTGAGGATGGCAAGATTCGTCCTTTCTTTGGTCATTATACCGACTATCTTGATGAAAAAGCCTTTGAAACAGAGATGGCCAATCAAGTGCAAAAGGCCGAAAAGGAAAAAGTGGTCAAGGTTCGAGAAGAGAAGAAACGCATGACCTACCAAGAAAAGCAGGAGTGGGCAAGCATTGAAGGTGATATTGAAGCCTTGGAAAACCGTATCGCTGCGATTGAAGAGGAAATGCAGGCCAACGGCTCTGACTTTGGTAAGCTGGCTACTCTCCAAAAAGAACTGGATGAGAAAAACGAAGCACTCCTTGAAAAATACGAACGCTATGAGTATTTAAGTGAGTTTGATAGCTAGAAGAATGGAAAAATCCCGTCTCATGGACAGGATTTCTCTATTCTTTTTTGGTTTCTTGATGAAAGATATTTTGCCAGGTTTCGTGGCGGCGCCAGATACTGGTATGGACGATACCATCTAACTCATAGCAGATGAGTTTTGTTTTCTGACTGATGGAAGTGATTTGGATGTCCTTGATAGCAGCATTCAAGTCTTTTTCGGCTTTATAAGCCTCTTTATCCATCTGCTCTCCATCCTGACGAATATAGACAAAATCGTCAGCCAAGAGTTCTTCCAGTTGATTTCCTTGATCAATCAATTGTTCACGCATAAGCAATTTTTTATAGACATTGTCTAAAATTTCATCCTCAGGGATAGGTGCTGGCTCGATATGGACATCGGTGTCAAAGACGCCAAAACGCTCCTCCAGCATAGACTCGACCTGATCCGCGATTTCATGACTCTCAAAAACAGATAAGTCAGGATTCATTTCTAGCGTAATATCAAGGTAAATGTTGCTACCGTAGGTGCGACCTCTTTGCGACTTAACCTTGCTGATCTTGGGAATTTCCATAATGGCCTTTTGATAGTCCTCAAGCAGACGATCGTCAAAGCCATCTGAAAGACTAAAGGAAGACTCGATAAAGATATCATAGGCGGTCTTCAAGATAAAGAAAGTGATGATGATAGCAACCAGTTTATCTACAATCGGATAATTGAAACTGCTAGCTAGGATGGCAATAGTCGTACCAAGTGAGGTAACAGTATCAGAAAGATTGTCCTTGGCGGCAGCCTTTAGTGCCTTGGAGTTGGATTTCTTACTGAGGCGAGTGTTGTAGAGATACACCACAAACATAATCGCTGCAGACATAATTCCTAGAGTTGCACCCAGAGGATCAATGACCGTTTCTTCCCGACTGAGAATCTTTTGAATGGTATCCCTCAGCACATCAAAGCCAACATAAAACATGATGATGGAAGTGATTAAGCTAGCCAAATCTTCAATCTTCCAGTGACCAAAACGGTGGTCTCGGTCAGCAGGTTGGCGCGCCATCCGAATGCCAATCAAGAGGGCCACATTTCCAATGATGTCCGATATGTTGTTAAAACCATCGGCCACCAAACTGGATGAATGAAGGAGGTGGCCTGTTGCTAATTTTGCTGCAGACAAGATCAAATAGGTTGAAATGCTGATAATGGCCCCACGCTCAGCCAACTTGAGATTTGAAATAGATTGCTTCATTCAACTTCCTTTCTAGTCACATAGCATTCTACCATTATACTGGTTTTCAAGAGAAAATTCAAATGAGTCAGTTTTTACTCTTTGAAAACTTTTCAAAATTTGGTATAATAGAATTACTCAAGGGAGTAGCTGGCAGAAACCTGTGATAGTGTCGTCATTCCGAATTTTATACTGAAAAGTATGCTTTCCGGCACTATCTTAAACAGCGAGACTTGTTATGATTAACAGGTCTCTTTTTGTTTGTCGTAAAAAGATACGATGAGGGAAAAGAGAGTCTGTTTTGCACACAATGTCAAGGAGGAGACACATGTCAAAAGAACAAAAACGCCAAGCGTTTTACACTCAGAGTCCTGAAGAGGTCTTGCAGGCTGTGGATGCGACCGAGCAAGGTTTGTCATCAAGTGAGGCGGAAAAGCGCCTTGCTGAATTTGGCCACAATGAACTCGAAGAAGGCGAGAAACGATCAATCCTGGTCAAATTCATCGAGCAGTTTAAGGATTTGATGATTATCATCCTAGTTGCGGCAGCTATTTTGTCAGTCGTGACTTCTGGTGGGGAAGATATCGCAGATGCCATTATCATCTTAGCCGTGGTTATCATCAATGCTGCCTTTGGTGTTTACCAAGAAGGAAAAGCAGAAGAAGCTATCGAAGCCCTCAAATCCATGTCTAGTCCAGCTGCCCGTGTTCTTCGTGATGGGCACATGGCTGAGATTGACTCTAAAGAATTAGTACCAGGTGATATTGTTGCCCTTGAAGCTGGTGATGTAGTACCTGCAGACCTACGTTTGCTTGAAGCTAACTCTCTTAAAATCGAAGAAGCAGCTCTTACAGGTGAGTCTGTTCCAGTTGAAAAAGACTTGACAGTTGAACTTGCTGCAGATGCTGGTATTGGTGACCGTGTCAATATGGCCTTCCAAAACTCTAACGTGACCTATGGTCGTGGTCTTGGTGTTGTTGTCAATACAGGTATGTACACTGAAGTTGGTCATATTGCTGGTATGATCCAAGATGCGGATGAGACGGATACACCCCTCAAACAAAACTTGAACAACCTTTCTAAGGTCTTGACCTATGCAATCTTGGTCATTGCCCTTGTTACTTTTGTAGTGGGTGTCTTCATTCAAGGAAAAAATCCACTTGGTGAGTTGTTGACTTCTGTTGCCCTTGCCGTTGCAGCCATTCCAGAAGGACTTCCTGCTATCGTGACCATCGTTCTTTCCCTTGGTACTCAAGTTTTGGCCAAACGAAACTCTATCGTTCGTAAGTTGCCAGCAGTAGAAACACTTGGTTCAACTGAAATCATCGCTTCTGATAAGACTGGTACGCTGACTATGAACAAGATGACAGTCGAAAAAGTCTTCTACGATGCGGTTCTACATGATTCAGCTGATGACATTGAACTAGGTCTTGAAATGCCACTACTTCGTTCAGTTGTCTTGGCAAATGATACGAAAATCGATGTGGAAGGAAATCTGATTGGTGACCCAACCGAAACAGCCTTTATCCAATATGCCTTGGACAAGGGCTACGATGTTAAAGGATTTTTAGACAAATATCCTCGTGTAGCTGAATTGCCATTTGACTCTGACCGTAAGCTCATGTCAACAGTTCACCCATTGCCAGATGGTCGTTTCCTTGTAGCAGTCAAGGGTGCGCCAGACCAACTTTTGAAACGTTGTGTTCTTCGTGACAAAGCTGGGGATATTGCTCCGATTGATGAGAAGGTTACAAATCTCATTCATACAAACAATTCTGAAATGGCTCATCAAGCCTTGCGTGTCCTTGCAGGTGCTTATAAGATTATCGATAGTATTCCAGAAAATCTCACTTCTGAAGAGCTTGAAAATGATTTAATCTTTACTGGTTTGATTGGGATGATTGACCCTGAACGTCCCGAGGCAGCTGAGGCTGTTCGTGTAGCCAAGGAAGCGGGAATCCGTCCAATCATGATTACAGGTGACCACCAAGACACAGCAGAAGCTATTGCTAAACGTTTGGGAATCATTGACGCAAATGATACAGAAGGCCACGTTTTAACTGGTGCTGAACTCAATGAACTGTCAGATGAAGACTTTGAAAAAGTAGTTGTTCAATACTCTGTTTATGCCCGTGTGTCTCCAGAGCACAAGGTTCGTATCGTCAAGGCTTGGCAAAAACAAGGTAAGGTCGTTGCCATGACAGGTGACGGTGTCAATGATGCGCCAGCTCTGAAAACAGCCGGTATCGGTATCGGTATGGGAATCACTGGTACAGAGGTTTCTAAGGGGGCTTCTGACATGATTCTTGCTGACGACAACTTTGCGACTATCATCGTCGCAGTTGAAGAAGGACGTAAGGTATTCTCAAACATTCAAAAGACTATTCAATATCTTCTTTCTGCCAATACTGCTGAAGTATTGACCATCTTCCTATCAACCTTGTTTGGTTGGGACGTCTTGCAACCAGTTCATCTTTTGTGGATTAACTTGGTAACGGATACCTTCCCAGCAATTGCACTAGGTGTTGAACCTGCTGAGCCTGGTGTCATGAACCATAAACCACGTGGACGCAAGGCAAGCTTCTTCTCAGGTGGTGTTTTGAGTTCTATCATCTATCAAGGTGTACTCCAAGCAGCTATTGTTATGAGTGTTTATGCCCTTGCGATTGCTTATCCAGTACATGTGGGGGACAATCATGCCATTCATGCTGATGCCCTTACTATGGCCTTTGCAACCCTTGGTTTGATTCAGCTCTTCCATGCCTACAATGTGAAATCTGTTTACCAATCCATCTTGACAGTTGGCCCATTCAAGTCTAAGACCTTCAACTGGTCTATCTTGGTATCCTTCATCCTTCTTATGGCAACAATTGTCGTAGAACCGCTTGAAGGAATCTTCCACGTAACCAAACTAGACTTGTCTCAATGGGGAATCGTCATGGGCGGAAGTTTCTCAATGATTATTATTGTCGAAATTGTTAAGTTTGTTCAACGTAAACTCGGCTTTGACAAGAATGCGATTTAAAAAAAGTCATCTTCGGATGACTTTTTACTATAGTTGAGGGAAAGGGCTTGCAGTTATCAGCTTTTGTGCTATAATTGCTATAATATAGTAAAAAGCAAGAGGAGTGTGAGGAAGTGGAAAAGAAAATTGTGAAGGATATTTTATTTTTATCTCAGGTGTCTCAGCCGGCAAATCAGGAAGACCTGCATCTTGCTAGAGACTTACAGGATACACTCTTAGCAAATCGAGAAACTTGTGTTGGTCTAGCAGCCAATATGATTGGGGTGCAGAAGCGCGTGATTATCTTTAATCTTGGATTGGTTCCTGTGGTTATGTTTAACCCAGTGCTCCTGTCCTTTGAAGTACCTTATGAGACAGAGGAAGGCTGTTTGTCTTTGGCTGGGGTTCGACCGACGACCCGCTATGAAACCATAAGGGTTGCTTATCGTGACAGCAAGTGGCAGGAACAGACCATTACCTTGACAGGCTTCCCAGCCCAGATTTGCCAGCATGAACTGGATCACTTGGAAGGACGAATCATTTAGGAGGAAAGCAAATGAAACGAATAATCTTTGAACTTATTTTTATCGCAACGACCTGGTATATCTTTTTACCGCCCCTTAACCTGACCAGCTGGGAATTTCTCTTTTTCCTCTGTGGGCATTTGCTGCTTGTAGCAATCTTATTTGGCTTTGGCAAGGGGATCAATCTGGTCAAAACGGTTCATGTGCGCCACGGCAAGGCGGAAGCTGCCTTAAATCTTGAGGGTTTCAAAATCAATCGGTTAGGGAAAGTTCTTTTAGCTTCGATTGGAGGAATTCTTCTCTTAGCAGCCTTGGTTTCCTTGGTGACTTCCAGCATTTTTCAGGCTAAAAATTATGCCAATGTAGTCACGGTTACGGAAAAAGACTTTACTGAATTTCCTAAGACTGACACCAGTAAGGTTCCTATCTTAGATAGAAGTACTGCTGAAAAAATTGGCGACCGCTACTTGGGTTCCCTAACGGATAAGGTGTCGCAGTACGTAGCGGCAGACACCTATACCCAATTGACGATTGATGGGAAGCCTTATCGAGTCACACCACTAGAATATGCAGATCCTATCAAGTGGTTTAACAATCAGGCCAAGGGAATCGGCGAATATATTAAGGTGGACATGGTAACTGGTAATGCGGACTTGGTGGACTTGAAGACACCAATCAAGTATTCGGACTCGGAGTATTTTAACCGCGATGTCAAACGCCACCTGCGCTTGAAGTACCCAACTAAAATCTTCAAGACTCCATCTTTCGAGGTAGACGATGAGGGCAACCCTTTCTATGTAGCAACGGTTTACCAAAAGCAATTTGGACTTGCAGTTCCTCGTCCCGTTTCAGTCATTATCTTGGATGCCACAAATGGAGAAACCAAGGAATACAGCTTGTCAGATGTTCCAGAATGGGTGGACAGGGTTTATCCAGCTGAGGAAACTATTGAGCAAATCAACTACAACGGCAAGTACAAGGATGGTTTCTGGAATGCTATGATTTCCAAGAAAAACGTGACCCAGACTACCAAGGGATATAATTATTTGTCTATCGGTAATGATATTTACCTCTATACAGGTGTGACATCGGCCAATGCAGATGAAAGTAATCTTGGTTTTATCCTTGAAAATATGCGGACAGGAGAAATCACTAAGTACAGTTTGGCTTCTGCGACCGAAGAATCAGCCCGTGAATCAGCCGAAGGTGCTGTTCAGGAGAAATCCTACAAGGCGACCTTCCCAATCCTCATCAACCTCAATGACAAGCCTCTCTACATCATGGGCTTGAAGGACAATGCAGGCTTGGTCAAAGAGTATGCTTTGGTGGACGCAGTCGAGTACCAGAATGTCATCGTAGCTACTACAGTGGAAGAGATGCTCAGCAAGTATGCTAATAAAAACGATCTTGAAATTGACAATGCAACGACAGAAAGCATCAAGGGTGTGGTAGCAGACCTCAAATCAGCTGTTATCAAGGGCGACACCGTCTACTTCTTTAAAGTTGATGGCAAGATTTACAAGGTTAAGGCCTCAGTATCAGATGACCTCCCTTACCTTGAAAATGGTAAAGCTTTCGAAGGTCAAGTAGGAAAAGACAACTATCTCAAGACCTTTAAAGTCCAGTAAAAAAAGGTTTATTTAAGAAATATATGTTATAATAGAGTAAATTAAGACTAATGGAGGACAAAGAAATGGGTTTTTATTTGATGCTTGCTTCAATGCTACTCGGACTGCTCGCTTTGAAGATAGGTTTTTCTCAGTTCAAGGAGAAAAAAGATAAATTCTTATCTATCTTAACAAGTTTAGCTGGGCTAGCCCTTGTTCTCGTGGCTGTCTGGTTAGGATGGCCCAAATAAATAGAGAAACCTCGGTCAAATCGAGGTTTTTCAGATGAATTTCTTGGTAGTGACAAAAAAATATGCTACACTATCAATATGAAAATTTTAATCCCAACAGCAAAAGAAATGAACACAGATTTGCCAAGTATTGAAGCCGCTCCTTTAAAACCAGAAAGTCAGGCTGTGCTGGATGCCTTGGCCCTCTATTCTACTAGTCAATTGGAGAGTTTTTACAAGGTATCAGCTGAGAAGGCTGCGGAAGAATTTCAACATATCCAAGCTTTGAAAAGGCAAACTGCTCAACACTACCCAGCCTTGAAACTTTTTGATGGGCTCATGTATCGCCATATCAAGCGAGACAAATTGACCGAGGCGGAACAAGCCTATCTTGAAAATCATGTCTTTATTACTTCGGCTTTGTACGGTGTTGTTCCAGCCTTGTCACCTATGGCACCTCACCGTTTGGATTTTTTGATGAAATTAAAAGTCGCTGGTAAGACTTTGAAGAACCATTGGAAGGCAGTCTATGATGAAGCTGTGACGCAGGAAGAAGTGATTTTCTCTCTCTTGTCGTCCGAGTTTGAGACGGTATTTTCTAAGGAAATTAGAGAAAAGATGGTGACCTTCAAATTCATGGAGGATAGAGGTGGTCAGCTGAAAATTCATTCAACTATTTCCAAGAAAGCGCGTGGTGCTTTCCTGACAGCCCTGATAGAAAATCAAGTACAGACGGTCGATGAAGCTCGTCGCTTAAGTTTTGCGGGATTTAACTACCGAGAAGATTTGTCACAGCCACAGGAATTGGTTTTTGTAAAGGAAGTATGAAAAGATATTTTGTATTTGACAATATGTATCATCAGCTATTTTAGTTTATAAATGAGAAAAAAGCGAACAAGCTAGTCTTCTGAGTGTCAGAAAAGTAGTCTTGTTCGCTTTTATTATATTAGTTACTTGATAGCATTAACCAAGTCTTCCGCTTGTTTTTCAAGTGAGTTTAGGACTGTTTCTTCAAGAACCAATTTTCCGTCTGCCCAGGCAGAGTCATTAACACGTACAGCAGTGAAATCACCAACGACTTGTGTACGGATAAATGGCAAGAGGTCTTTGTAGATAGCGAAGAGTTGATCGTGACCTGCATTGGCTACAGATGATACTGTGACAAACTTGTCTTGAAGGGCAGAAGCGCCGCGTGTATCAAACAAGTCAAGGGCACGAGATAGCCAGTCAAGCAAGTTCTTCACTGTTCCAGGGATAGAGAAGTTGTAGACTGGAGAGAAAATCCAGATGGCATCAGCAGCGAGAACCGCTTCACGAACAGCAGCTACAGCTGGGTGAGTTGGAACTTCCAAATCTTGGCTGAAGAGAGGAACAGATGAATAATCAAGGTAGCTAACTTCCGCTTTACCAGCAAGTGCTTTCTCAGCTTCGAGAGCCATTTGGTGGTTAAAAGAACCTTGACGTAGGGATCCGACGATAAATAATACTTTTTTAGACATGATGTGTCTCCTTTTTCTTAAATTTCCGAGAACTCTCTCGTTGTTATAAAATATATTACAACAAAAGAAAACACCTTGCAAGAAATTTGCTCAAAGATAAGTAAAACTATAAAATTGGCGAAACTCTAGTCACTTGCTACTGGAATGCATTTGATTTTCGAAGAGTATTCCAATATTCTCTTGTAATATGATGACATAAGTGCTAAAATAAACAGGAAAACTCGCAATAGAAACCGCAGAACAGCTATTTTCCGGTATCATTTCATAAATCATTAAAGGAATAATAATGGCATTGAAGAATGCTTCTAAAAAGGGGTGGAGATCATGTAAGGCAAAGATTAACAAGTGACGAATAAAAGAAATAATAATACACTTGTTAAGGAGAAAATATGTTAATAAGAAATTATCGGAAAAATATTGGCCTGATGGCCGGAGTTGAGTTTTTTGCATTTTTAGGGATTACCAGTTTTTGGATTCTCTTTCTCAGTCAAAACGGAATGTCTCTTTGGCAGATTGGACTTCTGGAAAGTATTTTTCATACGACCAGTCTTCTCTGTGAAATTCCATCTGGTATGTTAGCTGACCGCTATTCCTATAAGACCAACCTTTATTTAAGTCGTATAGCAGGGATTGTATCTTCTATTCTTATGTTGGCTGGGCAGGGAAATTTTTGGATTTATGCACTAGCTATGGCTGTGAGTGCCTTGTCTTATAATTTTGATTCAGGAACAAGCGCAGCAATGGTTTATGATTCAGCTGTAGAGGCTGGACTAAAGGAGCGTTATCTATCCATTTCAAGCTTCCTATCAGGAGTGTCAGAAGGAACTCGGTCTTTGGGAACAGTGTTGGCAGGATTTTTTGTCCATGGCCAATTGCACCTGACCTACTATATCATGATTGCGACTTCTATCATAGTTCTTTTCCTGATTTGGATGCTGAAAGAACCTAGTGTCAAGCTAGAAAAAGCTGATAGTGTGACGATGAAACAGATTATTTGGACTGTTAAGGATGAGTTGAAGCGAAATCCCATGCTGTTCAACTGGATGATTTTGTCTCAGATTGTCGGAACACTCATGTGCATGTTTTATTTTTACTATCAAAATCAGTTACCAGATTTAAGTGGTTGGCAAATTTCAGCAGTTATGCTACTTGGTAGTCTCTTAAATATCGTCGCAGTCTATCTAGCGAGTAAGATTGGAAAGAACTATGCTGCCTTGAAGCTTTTCCCTATCCTCGTGCTGCTGACTGGCGTCACCTATATGTTATCCTACTTTGGAACACCTCTAATCTATATTTTGATTTATTTGATTAGTAATGCTCTATATGCTCTTTTTCAGCCCATTTTTGACAACGATTTGCAAGAGCGCCTTCCAAGTGAAGTAAGGGCAACCATGTTGAGTGTCTACTCTATGATGTTTAGCCTGAGTATGATTGTCTTCTTCCCACTGACAGGCTGGTTGATTGACCATTTAGGCTTTGTAGTAACATTTCTTTATCTAGGATTCTTTTTAGTCATGATTAGCCTTCTATTGCCTGTATTTTTAGGAAAAATGGCTAAAAGAATAGATGATAAAATAATTCCATAGATTAAAAGAACTTACGAAAACTTGAGTGCCAAGCTCAGGTTTTTTAATAGGTTGATTTTGGAGCTGTCTTTACTTTTCTTGCTCGGTTTTAACTAAGAAAAATCTGTTTGCTTTGAAGGGAGAAATAGAATTGGTTTCTTATACTCAATGAAAATTAAAGAGCAAACTAGGAAGCTAGCCGCAGACAGTACTTGGGTACGGCAAGGCGAAGCTGACGTGGTTTGAATTTGATTTTCGAAGAGTATTCTTATATTCACTTGTAATAAAGCAAGATAGATGGTAAAATAGACGAGTGAAAAAAAGACAAAATAAAGCAAAAAATAATCTACTGTGGCAGTATGGTCTAGGGATGACGATTTTGTTTGTGGTTATCAGTGCTTCCTTTCTGTATCTAGTGTTTCTGAGTATGAAACCTTATCAAACAGCTAAAAGTGAAGGAGAAAAATTAGCTCAGCAGTATGCAGGATTAGAGCAGGCTGATCAGGTTGACTTATACAATGGCTTGGAATCTTATTACAGCGTTCTTGGTCGTAATAAAAAACAAGAAGCACTTGCTGTCCTGATTGGGAAAGATGACCATAAGATCTACGTTTATCAGCTAAATCAAGGTGTTTCACAAGAAAAAGCAGAAGCGGTTTCTAAGGAAAAAGGAGCCGGCGAGATTGACAAGATTACCTTTGGCCGTTATCAAGATAAGCCAATCTGGGAAGTTAAGTCAGGCTCTGATTTTTATCTAGTAGATTTTGAAACAGGAGCATTGGTCAATAAGGAGGGCCTATGAAACTATCCAACCGTGTTTTAGAAATGGAAGAAAGTGTCACTCTAGCTAGTGATGCGAGAGCAAAAAAATTAAAAGCTCAAGGTAAGGATGTCCTTTTCTTGACCTTGGGACAACCAGATTTTCACACTCCTGAAAATATTCAGGATGCAGCAGTTAAAGCTATTCGAGAAGGACAGGCTTCCTTCTATACAGTAGCTTCAGGTCTACCAGAATTAAAAGCTGCGGTGAACACCTACTTCGAGCGCTACTATGGCTATTCTGTCGCAAGTAATGAGGTTACCTTTGCTACCGGTGCTAAGTTCTCACTCTATACTTTCTTTATGGCTGTGGTCAATCCAGGTGATGAAGTCATCATCCCAACTCCATATTGGGTCAGCTATGGAGATCAGGTCAAGATGGCAGAAGGGATTCCAGTTTTTGTTCAAGCTAAAGAAGACAATGATTTTAAAGTTACGGTGGATCAACTAGAACTAGTTAGGACAGATAAGACAAAGGTTTTGGTTCTTAATTCACCATCTAATCCGACTGGTATGATTTATACTCGTGAAGAATTACTAGCTATCGGAAATTGGGCAGTTGAGCATGACATTCTGATTTTAGCTGATGATATATACGGTCGCCTTGTTTATAATGGAAATGACTTTGTTCCAATCTCAAGTCTATCAGAAGCAATTCGTAAGCAAACCATTGTTATCAACGGTGTATCTAAGGCCTATGCCATGACGGGTTGGCGAGTTGGTTATGCGGTAGGTGATCCTGAAATCATTGCAGCTATGAGTAAATTGACGGGACAAACAACTTCTAACCTAACTGCTGTTTCACAATATGCAACCATCGAAGCCCTAATTGGACCGCAAGATTCTGTGGAAGTTATGCGCCAGGCTTTTGAGGAACGTCTCAATACCATTTATCCGCTATTATGTGAGGTTCCTGGTTTTGAAGTCGTTAAGCCACAAGGAGCCTTCTATCTCTTTCCAAATGTCAAAAAAGCTATGGAGATGAAAGGTTATAGCGATGTAACAGCATTTACAACGGCTATTCTTGAAGAAGTTGGTCTAGCCTTGATTACAGGAGCAGGATTCGGAGCACCAGAAAATGTGCGCCTCAGTTATGCGACAGACCTAGACACGCTTAAAGAAGCAGTTAAACGCTTGAAAGCATTTATGGGTAGTGAGAATGATTGATCATTTTGAAATTAAGGTAAAGGATTTACAAATTTCAGAAGGATTTTATAGGAGTTTTCTCGCTCCTTTGGGCTATAAATTGGCTTTTAAGACCACTTCTCTAATCAGTTTTCTTGCCCCAAACAGCCCTCATCCTGGTGGTGATTTTTGGCTGGCTCAGGGGAAGCAAAATCCTATTCACTTTGCTTTTTTAGCAGAAAATAAGGAAGAGGTTCAAGCTTGTTATGAGGCTGGTTTAGAGGCAGGTGGGCGAGACAATGGAGCTCCTGGTTATCGCAGTGAGCAACCGATTTACTACGCTACTTTTGTGATTGATCCAGATGGGAACAATATAGAAGTGGTTTGCCATAAAGAATAAAAAAGAAAAAGGAAAAACAATGACAAAACGTGTAACGATTATTGATGTAAAAGACTATGTTGGTCAGGAAGTGACGATTGGTGCTTGGGTTGCCAACAAATCAGGAAAAGGAAAAATCGCTTTTTTGCAATTGCGTGATGGAACAGCTTTCTTCCAAGGTGTAGCCTTTAAACCAAACTTTGTAGAAAAATTTGGTGAAGAAGTAGGACTTGAGAAGTTTGATGTCATCAAACGCTTGAGCCAAGAAACTTCTGTTTATGTGACAGGAATTGTTAAAGAAGACGAACGTTCTAAATTTGGTTATGAGTTGGACATTACAGACATCGAAGTGATTGGTGAATCTCAAGACTACCCAATTACACCAAAAGAACACGGAACAGACTTCTTGATGGACAACCGTCACTTGTGGCTTCGTTCTCGTAAGCAAGTGGCCGTGATGCAAATCCGTAACGCTATTATCTATGCAACTTATGAGTTCTTCGACAAGAACGGTTTCATGAAATTTGACAGCCCAATCCTTTCAGGAAACGCGGCAGAAGATTCAACTGAACTCTTTGAAACGGACTACTTCGGAACGCCAGCCTACTTGAGCCAGTCAGGTCAACTTTACCTAGAAGCAGGGGCTATGGCTCTTGGTCGTGTCTTTGACTTTGGTCCGGTATTCCGTGCTGAAAAATCAAAAACACGCCGTCACTTGACTGAGTTCTGGATGATGGACGCAGAGTACTCATACTTGACTCACGATGAGTCACTTGACTTGCAAGAAGCTTATGTGAAAGCTCTTCTACAAGGTGTTCTTGACCGCGCGCCTCAAGCCTTGGAAACCTTGGAACGTGATACAGAACTCTTGAAACGCTACATTGCAGAGCCCTTCAAACGCATCACTTACGATCAAGCTATTGACCTCTTGCAAGAGCATGAAAATGATGAAGATGCTGACTACGAGCATCTTGAGCATGGCGATGACTTTGGTTCACCACACGAAACTTGGATTTCAAACCACTTTGGTGTGCCAACATTTGTCATGAACTATCCAGCAGCCATCAAAGCCTTCTACATGAAACCAGTTCCTGGAAATCCAGAGCGCGTGCTTTGTGCAGACTTGCTTGCCCCAGAAGGCTATGGAGAAATTATCGGTGGGTCTATGCGTGAGGAAGACTACGATGCATTAGTTGCTAAGATGGATGAACTTGGCATGGATCGTACAGAATATGAATTCTACCTTGACCTTCGTAAATACGGTACAGTTCCACACGGTGGATTTGGTATCGGTATCGAACGTATGGTAACATTTGCAGCAGGAACAAAACACATCCGTGAAGCTATCCCATTCCCACGTATGTTGCATCGTATCAAACCGTAAGAATAGGAAACGCCCATTGTGGCGTTTTTTTCTATAGAAAGCTCTGGAAACGAAAGGAAATATTATTAGGTATAGTGGATTGAAATAAGACAAAAGCGGGTTTTTGCCCAGCCTTTAGTGCTCTTAGAGTTCGAGTCATAGCTAATCTTCTGAATGTTTTAACAAATAATACTCTTCGAAAATCTCTTCAAACCACGTCAGCGTCGCCTTGCCGTACTCAAGTACAGCTTGCGGCTAGCTTCCTAGTTTGCTCTTTGACTTTCATTGAGTATAAGACGAAAATTTTAGATTTTTAGTTACGTCATAATGTTTGATTTGTAGATAAAAAAAGAGTATAATAAATTAAGCCCATTTAAAATATGCTACTATATTTTAGGGGGGGCTTTTTATTTGCCTTCTCAAAACATATTAACAGATAATCATTACAAAAGGAGTGTAGCAATGTTTAAGAATAAAGGCGTACATGCTCGTTCACAAGTGGAAAAATTTACACGTTATAGCATTCGTAAGGTTAGTTTTGGGGTAGCTAGTGTAGCTGTAGCTACAGGATTGTTTTTCTTAGGTGGGGGCAGCGTTCAAGCAAATTCTCCAGTAGTTCCAGCTAGACCAGAAGTAGGTGCTGAAGGAGGAGTACAGGGAGATAGTGAATCGCTCTCACTTTCAAAAGTGAATGACAATACACTAGCAAGTGAAAGTTCGACAGACTCAGAAATGGAACCGGCGGCATCAGTTCCAGAGGTGCCAGCAACTGTGGAACCACAACCAGAAACAGCAATTGAAGCGTCAGAAGTTACAAAGGTTGATACAAGCAAATTGGGAGTTGCTATTGCTCGTATGCAATCAGCTCTTGAAAAAGCAGGCGTATCTGAAAAGACTGCCGCAACCATCGAAAATGCTAAGGAAGAACTAGCTAAGGCTCAAACCTTCCTATCAAATGAAAAAGCAACACAAGAAGAAGTAGATAAAGCTACGCGAGAATTAAAAAACAAAGCTTTCGTTATTGAAAGTATGCCAAAAGCAGAAAAGAAGGAAGCAAACAATAATCAAGACTCGCGTAATGGACAAGCGATTCCAGGAAAAGGGGAAAGCGGGTTTAGAGAGGCTACAGGTGCTCAAGAAACTCCGCTTGCAGATGTAGCAAGAGTATCAGATGATGAACTGACAAAAGCTAAACAAGAATTACAAGGTGAAATTACAAAACTTACGGCTAAAATCTCTACTGAGGAAGCAAAGGGAGAGGGTGAGATAGATAAAGAATTTGTTGAACTTTTGAACACGATTAAGACTAAGTCAGAAACTATTTATAACGTAGAAATAGCTAGTCTAACAACTGAAAAAGAAAAGCATGCTGCTCTCCAAAAGCTAAAAGCTCAAAAAGATACTCTTCGTTATTATCAATCAGGTAAAGTTGATTGGGGTGCACCAATCAATAATAATGCTGTTAGATTTGGGAATAATAATGAAACAGGTGTTTTTGCAAATTTAAAGGAAGGTTTTGGTGAACAGAACTTCTCTAGTGCTATTAGTAAACAAAAAGATAGTGGGGATCAACAATTAGGTCCGGATACTAATAGTCCGAATGTTGGTTCAGCTACATATCATTGGAAGGAACTAGAACTTACCAGAGAACAGGCAGCAGATGGCACCAAGCTAAATGGTTGGAAATTAACAAATAATACAGAAAAGGTGACTCTAGTAAAAGGAGAATCCCCTACCAATATCACCCCTAAACCTAACCAAACCTACACTCCGAAATCTGCTAAGCTATATAGCAATAATGATAAAGTAACAGCCACTGGTGGACAAAATAGACCTAATGCAGGTGGTGGTATGTTATCTGGGTTAATTTCTGCAGAGGACATGAAAAAAGTGGGATTAGGAAGGGTTGATAGAGACTATTACTTAGAGTTAGGGAAGAAAGGTAATGGAATTTATCGAGATGTGGATGTTAACCCTAACTCTCTGCTCTTTGTGAATGTTTTACATAATGGAGCTTATGGACCACTTGCTTTACCATCAGAAGGAGAAAATGTTAAATTAACAATAGTAGATGCTTATACTGGTCAAAAACTAACGGAATTGAAGCGTAAAAATGGAAAATCAACAAATGAGTTTGAGCAAAATCCTGGCAGTGTCGGAAATGGTTGGCGAAATTTACTTCGTGCTGTCCATATCCCAGAGGGAACTACAAAAGTTCGTGTGATTGTTGAAGCAGGAAGTCCAGGACAAACCAACAAAACACTTGGCAATAACCCTATCGAAGATGGTTATATCATTGGAGGTATCGGGATTGCTACAGGTCCAGCCGTTAATATTTCAACTAATATCACTAGTGAAAAGAAATCTGGGAAATATGGGTTTACCGATGATGCTATATATGGTAAAAAACAAACAGGAACAATTGATTTAAACATACGAAACTTAGGTGGAGCGTCTATCACTGGATTCCAAACAAAATATAAAGTAACGATTAAAGTACCGAAAGGTGTTGTACTTGGCTCACTAGGTACGCCAAGTGGTAGGCTAGATTTGAATACTGCTAACGGACAGTCTGCTTGGGAACTAAATAATACATGGACAAGTGATTTTAGATTTGATAAAATTAAGTCAGAGCTAAGTTTTCTTGTTGATTCTTCAAAAAGAGGGATTATAGCTGGAGATAATCGTAAATCAGACTTTATTGTTAAAATTCCATTTGAAACAACAGCAGATTATGTGGGTAGTTCTACCTTTGAAGTTTCAGGTCAAAATGGATTTCCAGGAGATGATAGTTTGGGAAATGTTCTCCATAGATATGGAAATAATGATTCCAATTTTTATGATGTTTCAGAAAATGTCAATGCTCCAAGTCTTAAATATTCAAATGAACCGAACTACAAATATAAAAAGACCTTGTATATCGATTCATTTACTGATGTTGATAAAATCACTGTTCCAGTCGGAACTAGTTTAGATAAGATCAAGGAGCTATCTAAATCAAAAGCGAAAGAAACGATTGAATCAGAAGAATACAAGAGAAAACTGGATGAAACTAATGCTACGGCTACTCTAGATGATCAAGGAATGTCTACGGGAGTTGTTGCTACTGACGTAGCGAAAGAGAATGCCGGTGTTATAAAAGTGCCAGTAGTTCATAGTCGAGATGGAAAAAATTATAAAAATACTGTAGATATAGAAGTAAATGTAGTGAAATCAACTACCAATAAGTTAGTAGTATTCGAAGGAGACAAGATTACTGATGACCAAGTGAAATCTTCTGTTACATCAGCAACAATTAATACTAAAACTGGAGTGGTGAATAATCCTAATGAAGCAGATGTGATTAATACAACAGGAAAAGCTGGGGAAGCAGGACTTAAGATTCCTACAACTATCACACATGAAATAAATGGAACAAACATTAATGAAACTGTTGAAGTTCCAGTAACTGTCTTACCAAAAGCAACTGGTGAAGTAGAAGTACACAAAGGAGCCTCAGTAGATAAAGTAAAAGAAGTTGCTAAAACAAAAGCGACAGAAGTAGCAACATCAGCTGATTTCAAAGCTAAATTACCAGAAGGTTTTAAAGATGTAGTGGTTGGTGAGATTACAGAAAAAGTTTTAGCAACAATGACTGCAGAAAAAGGAACAAAAAGAGGGACAGTAAAAGTTCCAGTAACTTACACAGTAGATGGAGTTGAATATACAAAAGATGCTGAAATTACTGTAAACGTTAAAGGTTCTGAAACTAAATCTGTCTACGTTGTAGAAGGTCAAAAACCAGATCCAGCTAAAGTAAAAGAAGCAGTTACACCAGGTAAAGGTGGAACAGTACAAGATCCAACGGATGCGAATTTACCAGATACAACAGGAAAAGTTGGAGCAACAGACGTAGTAGTACCAACTACAGTTAAATATTCAACTGGAGATGAAACTGTAAATGTCCCTGTAACAGTATTACCAAAACCAGAACCAAAAGGCATTACAGTCTTAAACGGTACATCTAACGAGAACTTAATCGATGCGATTCGAGCAAACGTTAATAAAGCAATTACTGGACTAACAAATGTTCCTGATGGTGTAACTCCATTCATAACAGATGACGCTATTGTAACTCCAAAAACTGATCAAAATGGGCAACAAACTCCAGTGTCAGTAACTGTTAAATATAGAGATAAGGCTACTGGAAAAGTTATTGATGATATTTCAGTTGACGTCGACGTTCCTGTAAATGTAGTTGGTTCAACTCCGACATCTAAAGTTGTATTTGAAGGAGATGAAATTACAGCTAAGGATATTACAGATGCTGTTACTCCAGGGGAAAAAGGAACGAAGGGTGAGCCTACAGATTTAGCAAAAGATATTACTGCAAACCCAGGTGTGAAAGAAGTCACAGTTCCGGTTACTTACACAGATCAAAATGGAGCAACTTTAACAGAACCAGTAAAAGTTAAAGTAACAGTTCTTCCAAAACCAACACCACAAGGTATTATCGTTGCCAAAGATAGCGACAAGGAAAAAGCAAAAGAAAAAGCTCTTACCAAAGCGAAAGAAGCTATTGCAGATGGTACATTTAAAGGAAAACTTCCAGCAAATGTTACAAATGTAAGTATTGATGAAAATGTAGAAAATCCAGATTTGTCAGATGATACTGATGTAACTGTTACTGTGAAGTACACTGTTGATAGGGAAGAAAAAACAACCGTTGTTAAAGTTCCAGTAACTGTTGTAGAGGGAGTTCCTCAAATCGTTCCAGTGGATGAAAACAATAAACAACCAAATCCAGAAAACAGTATTGATAAAACAGAATATCCAGATGATTCAACATTTGAATATGATCCAAAAACTCCAGTGAATACCACAATGCCTGGTGATTATACAGTCAATGTCATTGTAAAAGATAAAGAGGGTAATCCTATTGCAGAAGTCCCAGCAACTGTACGTGTTGTAGAAAGCTATCCACAATTTGTGCCAGTAGACAAGGATAAAAAACAACCAGCTGTTGAAGGAAGTATTGATCCTAAAGCCTTCCCTAAAGATACAGAGTTTACTTATGAAACTCCTGTAGATACAACAAGGCCAGGCGAAAAAGATGTGGTAGTTGTAGCGAAGATTGGCGATGAAGTTATTGCAAAAGTCCCAGCAAAAGTGATGGTCGTTGAACCTAAGACACAATACGTAGTAGCAGATCCAAGTAAACCGCAACCAGATGCTTCTAAGAGTATTGATCCAGAACAATACCCAGATGGAATAACATTTGAGTACAAGACACCTGTAGACACAACAACGCCGGGCGAAAAAGATGTGGTTGTTGTTGCGAAAGATGGAGATGATACACTTGTTGAAGTTCCAACAAAAGTGAAAGTTGTACAAGATTACCCACAAATCGTTCCAGTTAATGAAGGTAAAAAACAACCATCACCTGAAGATAGTATTGATACGGATGATTATCCAAAAGATGCAACATTTGAGTACAAAGAAGAAGTAGATACAACTACACCAGGTGATAAGAAAGTTACTGTTGTTGTGAAACAAGGGGATAAGGTATTAGTTGAAGTACCATCTACAGTACGAGTAGTAGAAAGTTATCCTAAATATGTACCAGTAGATCCAGCTAAGAAACAGCCAGATCCAAAAGAAAACATTAATCCAAATGATTTCCCAACTGGAACAACATTTGAATATAAAGATAACACTCCGGTAGATACAACAACACCAGGTGAGAAACCTGTAACGGTAGTAGCTAAGTTGAATGGACAACCAATTACAGAAATTCCAGCGACAATTGTAGTAGTAGAATCTAAGACACAATATGTCCCTATAAATGCTGAAAATGATAAGAAACCAAAACCACAAGATAGCATTACACCGGATGATTATCCAGAAGAATCAACATTTGAATACAAGACTCCAGAGGGACAAACAACTCCATATGATGGAACAACACCAGGTGAAAAAGATGTTACTGTAGTCGTGAAAGATTCAGATGGAGATACAATTGTAGAAGTACCTGCGAAGATTAAAGTCGTTCAAGGTAAAGAACAATTAATTCCAGTAAATGCTGAAGATAAAGATAAACCTAAAGCTGAAGATAGTATCACACCAAGTGACTATCCAGAAGGGTCAACGTTTGAATACAAAGTTCCAGAAGGACAAACAACTCCATATGATGGAACAACTCCAGGGGATAAACCAGTTACAGTTGTAGTAAAAGATAAAAATGGTAATGTATTAGTAGAAGTTCCAGCAACCATTAAAGTAGTGGAAGATAAACCAAAACCAATCGAAACCCCAGTGACGAATACACCTTTAACAAAAGATGATATTTCTAAATATGTTAAAGTTCCTGCAGAAGGCAAGGTAACGAATGTTGAGAACATTCCAGACTTAACAACGCCAGGTAAGAAAGATCCAGTTAAAGTAACGGTAGAATTACCAAATGGGAAAGTAATTACAGTGGAAGTCCCAGTGAACGTAACACCAGTGAAGGAAATTGAAACTCCGGTTACGAAGACTCCATTAACACCAGAGGATTACACTAAGAGAATCACGATTCCAGAAGGTGGCAAGGTAACGAAGGTAGAAAACATTCCAGACTTAACAACACCAGGTAAGAAAGATCCAGTGAAAGTAACTGTGGAATTACCGAATGGAAAAGTAATAACAGTAGAAGTTCCAGTAAATGTAACACCAATTACACCAATTGAAACACCAGTTACAAAAGATAAATTGACTCCAGAGGATGTATTAAAACAAATTAAAGTACCAGACGGAGCAACAGTTAAGGTAGGAGATCTTCCAGACTTAACAACACCAGGTAAGAAAGATCCAGTAAAAGTAACGATTACATTACCAAATGACAAAATAGTTACTGTAGAAGTACCAGTGAATGTGACACCTATTGAAGATATTGTTAAAAAACAAGGTGATCCAATTACTGCTGAGGATGTTGAAAAACACATTCCAAAAGGAGTAAAAGTTATCTCAATTGGAGATAAACCTACAACAGATGTTCCAGGTGAAAGACCAAGTATTCCAGTTGTAGTTGAATTGCCAAATGGAATTCGAGTAACGATGAATATCCCAGTAATCGTAACGCCGAAAGTAACACCTGTAGTAGTTTCAGTAGGAACGCCTGTAACGTCAGAAGATGTTAAGAAACATATCGAATTGCCAAAAGGATGGACTGTAACAAAAGTGGGCGAAATTCCAACGACTACAACACCAGGAACAAAACCAGTTGTTTCAGTGGAAATTGAATTACCAGATGGACGTAAGATTACAGTCGACGTACCGGTAATCGTAACACCAACTGTAAGACAAATTGTTGTACCACAAGGAACTCCAATCACACCAGATGATGTAAAAGGTCATATTGATTTACCAAAAGAGCCAGGATGGGAAATTGTAGAAGTAGGAGAAATCCCAACAACAATTCCAGCTGGAGTAAAACCAAGCGTTAAAGTGAAAATCAAAGTTCCAACTGGTGAGATAATTGAAGTAGATGTACCAGTAATCGTAACACCGAAAGTAACACCTATTGTAGTAGAAGTGGGAACACCAATTACTGAAGAAGATGTTAAGAAGAAAGTAGATCTACCAGAAGGTTGGGAAATTGTAGAAGTAGGAGAAATTCCAACAACTGAAACACCTGGAGTAAAACCAGTGGTTAAAGTGAAAGTAAAATTACCGGATGGTCGTATTATTACAGTCGACGTACCAGTAACAGTAACACCTAAATCACAAAATGGTGGAGGAGTCATTGCTCAAAATGGTGATTCAACAGTTCAAATTGTAACGGAATACCTAGATGAAAATGGTAACCGAATTACTTCAGATAAAGAAGGAAAACACAATCCGATAGAGTTGGAAGGATATGAATATAGTCATTCGACAACGGATGCTAAAGGAAATACCTTACATCACTATAAGAAAGTGACAAATCCAATCGATCAAGAACAACCAGTAGCTCCAGTGCAACCGGAACAACCAACAACTCCAAGCCAACCTGCTGTTCCAACACCAGCTGAACCATCAGTAGCAACTGATTCAGCTACCCAACCAGCAACACCTAAATACGTTGATGGTCAAAAAGAATTGCCTAACACAGGTACAGAAGCTAACGCTAGCCTCGCAGCGCTTGGACTTCTTGGAGCCCTAGGTGGATTTGGACTTCTTGCTCGCAAGAAAAAAGAAGACTAAAAACTCATAGTTTTTGAGAAGATGATTCGTCATCTTCTTTTTTTATTTTAGTGTTTTTACTTGCGTAAAAAAATTTTTTCTAGTATAATAGTTTATTGTGAGCGAACCTCACTTACCCCTTGCAAAGTCTTGGGGTCATTAGACCAAAAGGAGGAACATATCAATGGCTAAATACGAAATTCTTTATATCATTCGTCCAAACATTGAAGAAGAAGCTAAAAACGCTTTGGTAGCACGTTTTGACTCTATTTTGACTGACAACGGTGCAACTGTTGTTGAATCAAAAACTTGGGAAAAACGTCGTCTTGCATACGAAATCCAAGATTTCCGTGAAGGACTTTACCACATCGTTAACGTTGAAGCAAACGACGATGCAGCTCTTAAAGAGTTTGACCGTCTTTCAAAAATCAACGCTGACATTCTTCGTCACATGATCGTCAAAATTGACGCGTAAGAAGGTAAACTATGATTAACAATGTTGTACTTGTAGGGCGTATGACACGTGACGCTGAGTTGCGTTATACCCCATCCAATGTAGCAGTTGCGACTTTTACTCTTGCAGTAAACCGTACATTTAAGAGTCAAAATGGCGAACGTGAGGCTGATTTTATCAATGTCGTTATGTGGCGCCAACAGGCAGAAAATCTTGCTAACTGGGCTAAAAAAGGCTCACTTATCGGGGTGACAGGTCGTATCCAGACTCGTAGTTACGATAACCAGCAAGGACAACGTGTCTACGTGACAGAGGTCGTGGCTGAGAATTTCCAAATGTTGGAAAGCCGTAGTGTGCGTGAAGGTCATACAGGTGGAGCTTACTCTGCCCCAACTGCAAACTATTCAGCACCTACAAATTCAGTACCAGACTTTTCACGTGATGAAAATCCATTTGGAGCAACAAATCCATTGGATATTTCAGATGATGATTTACCATTCTAATGGACAACTAAAATTATAAAGGAGAAAAAACATGGCTCAACAACGTCGTGGCGGATTCAAACGCCGTAAAAAAGTTGATTACATCGCAGCAAACAAAATTGAATATGTTGATTACAAAGATACTGAGCTTCTTAGCCGTTTCGTTTCAGAACGTGGGAAAATCCTTCCTCGTCGTGTAACAGGAACTTCAGCTAAAAACCAACGTAAAGTAACAACAGCTATCAAACGCGCTCGCGTAATGGCTTTGATGCCTTTCGTAAACGAAGATTAAAGAAAAGACCCGGGTGGGTCTTTTTTTCACGAGCATTGAAATGAAAGGGCGAGTTGAGGTCCGGGTGGACCTCTTTTTCAGACCCGGTTGGGTCTTTTTTCACGAGATAGTTTTTTTCTGACCTTGGCGTGCTATAATGGTAATAGAAAGAGTAAAGGTGGGTAAGTCAAAGATGAATTGTACGATTAGAAATATGATTAAGTCTGATATTGAATACTTATCTCATGGATTTATGAATCAAGGTTGGCCTGGTAGAGAGGAAATTTTGGCTAGATATTTTCTGGAACAGGAAAGTGGGGATAGAGAAGTCTTAGTTGCAGAGTTTGATGGTGCTGTAGCGGGCTACGTTACCATTTTGCCCTCTGCTAAACATGGTCCTTTTGCAGAAGTCTATCCAGAATTATCAGATTTTAATGTGTTTGAGCCTTTTCGAAATCAAGGGATTGGGAATCAACTGCTAGAAGAAGCAGAAAAACGAGTCAAGTTTGTTTCGAGTAAGGTCACTCTTGGTGTAGGTTTGCACTTAGGCTATGGCCCTGCCCAGAGATTGTATATCAGACGGAGCTACATTCCAGATGGGACAGGTGTCTGGTATAGAAATAAACCGCTAGAAATGGGTGCAAGTTGTCAAAACGATGATGATTTAGTTTTATACTTATCCAAGGATTTACAATAAAACTGGAAATTTTTTGAAAATAGGGGATTTAGCTACTTTATGGTATAATGGAAAGAGTTAGATTGAAAGAGGTAGTGAGATGGATGCCAAATTAAGATACAAGGCAAAGAAGATCAAGATTGTCTTTTTTGATATTGATGATACATTGCGAAATTCAAAGACAGGTTTTATTCCAGCTTCAATCCCAGCTGTTTTTAAGCAATTACGTGAGAAAGGAATTTTGACAGGTATTGCTTCTGGACGGGGGATTTTTGGTGTCGTTCCAGAGATTCGTGAGCTCAAGCCTGACTTTTTTGTAACCTTAAATGGTGCCTATATTGAAGATAAAAAAGGTCAGGTCATTTATCAGCATCAGATTGAGAAATCAGATGTTGAGGAGTATATCTCTTGGGCTAAGCAAGAGGGAATTGAGTATGGTTTAGTTGGAAGTCATGCTGCCAAACTCTCCGCTCGAACTGAGATGATCAGTGAGGCTATTGATCCGATTTATCCCGACTTGGATGTGGATCCTGATTTCCATGAAAAAGTAGATATTTATCAGATGTGGACTTTTGAAGATAAAGGAGATGACTTGCACTTGCCTGATAGTCTCTCAGACAAACTTCGCATGGTTCGTTGGCACCAACATTCGTCTGATATTGTGCCGATTTCAGGCTCCAAAGCGACGGGGGTGGAAAAGGTTGTGGAACATCTTGGCTTGAAACCAGAGAACGTCATGGTTTTTGGAGATGGCCTCAACGACTTGGAACTCTTTGATTATGCTGGAATCAGCGTTGCAATGGGAATTTCTCATGATAAGATCAAAGAAAAAGCAGATTATATTACAAAAGCACTAGAAGAAGATGGCATTTTTGATGCCTTAGAAGGATTTGGTATGGTAGAAAAAGAATTGCATTTCCCACAAGTAGACATTGAAACAGTAGAAGGTCCTATCGCGACTATTAAGACCAATCACGGAGACTTGCGTATTAAACTTTTCCCTGAACATGCTCCTAAAACAGTGGCTAACTTTGTTGCACTTTCAAAAGATGGCTACTATGATGGAGTCATTTTCCACCGTATTATCAAGGACTTTATGATTCAAGGTGGAGACCCAACTGGAACTGGTATGGGTGGCGAGTCAATCTACGGCGAATCATTTGAGGATGAATTCTCAGAAGAACTTTACAATATCCGTGGTGCTCTTTCCATGGCCAATGCTGGTCCAAATACCAACGGCAGCCAGTTCTTTATCGTGCAAAATCAACATTTGCCTTATTCTAAGAAAGAAATTGCTCGTGGTGGTTGGCCAGAACCGATCGCAGAAATCTATGCCAATCAAGGTGGGACACCTCACCTAGACCGTCGACACACTGTTTTTGGTCAGCTAGCTGATGAAGCTTCTTATGCTGTCTTGGATACCATTGCTGCTGTTGAGACGGGGGCGATGGACAAGCCAGTTGAAGATGTTGTGATTGAAACAATTGAAATCGAGGACTAAGATGAAAATCGGTGATAAGCTAAAGGGGCGTATTACAGGGATTCAGCCCTACGGTGCCTTTGTTGAGCTAGAGACAGGTGATACAGGGCTGATTCACATTTCAGAGATTCGGACAGGCTTTATTGAAAATATTCATGAAGCCTTGAAAGTCGATGAAGAGGTTCAAGTTCAGGTAGTGGATTTAGATGAATTTACAGGGAAAGCCAGTCTTTCTATCCGCACTTTGGAGGAAGAAAAGCACCAGTTTCCGAGACGGAGACGCTTTTCAAGCGACCGCTTTAACTACGGCTTTGCGCCTCTTAAACGAATGATGCCAATTTGGACTAGAGAAGCCCTGCACTATTTAAAAAAGAAGAAGTAGTTTAGAATTTTATATTTTTTGTAATGTTAATATAAATCTGCTATAATAGAACCATGGAAGAAGAACAATTATTAAAATCAGGGGAGCGAATTAACCAGCTCTTCTCAACAGATATCAAAATCATTCAAAATAGAGAGGTTTTTAGCTATTCGGTGGATAGTGTTCTCTTGTCACGTTTTCCACGTTTTCCTAAAAAGGGCTTGATTGTGGATTTCTGCGCTGGAAATGGAGCAGTGGGGCTATTTGCTAGCACTCGTACTCAGGCACAGATTTTGGCTGTTGAGATTCAGGAGCGTTTGGCGGATATGGCTGAACGCTCTGTCCGTTTGAATGGTTTGGAAGAGCAGATGCAGGTCATCTGTGATGATTTGAAAAATATGCCTGCTTACATTCAGGGAAGTAAGGTGGATATGATTTTGTGTAATCCACCCTATTTCAAGGTGGATCCTCATTCAAACCTGAACGAGAGTGAACATTATCTCTTGGCGCGCCATGAAATCACGACCAATTTGCAGGAAATCTGTCGCAGTGCCCAGAGTATTCTCAAGTCTAATGGGCGTTTGGCCATGGTTCATCGTCCTGATCGACTTCTGGATATTTTGGATACGTTACAACGGCATAATCTAGCCCCTAAGCGCCTGCAGTTTGTTTATCCAAAAAGAGAAAAGGAAGCCAATATGCTTTTGATTGAGGCTATCAAGGATGGCTCGACAAGTGGCTTTAAGGTATTGCCACCTCTCATTGTCCACAATGATGATGGCTCTTATACGCCGGAACTCGAAGAAATTTATTATGGATCATAAGGCTTTCATGTATGTAGTAGAATGTAGAGATGGTTCTTACTATACAGGATATACAACAGATATCAAGAAACGAGTAGCTGTGCACAATAGTGGTAAGGGAGCCAAGTATACTAGGGCTCGCTTACCAGTCAAACTTATCTATGCTCAAGGTTTTGCCAGTAAGGAAGAAGCCATGTCAGCTGAAGCTCTTCTCAAGCGTAAGACGAGGCCACAAAAGGAAAGATTTTTATCTGAAAATCAAGATAGAAATTTGCTCATACTCAATGAAAATCAAAGAGCAAACTAGGAAGCTAGCCGTAGGTTGCTCAAAGCACTGCTTTGAGGTTGTAGATAAGACTGACGAAGTCAGTACCCATACCTACGGCAAGGCGAAGCTGACGTGGTTTGAAGAGATTTTCGAAGAGTATCAGTTATTTTGAAGAATCGTGAGGAGCCCTTTGACTCCTCTTACTTTTGTCAAAAAGTGAAAAAAATGCTACAATAAAGAGAATAAACAAAATGAGGTATTATCATGTCTAAGATTCTAGTATTTGGTCACCAAAATCCAGACTCAGATGCCATCGGGTCATCTGTAGCTTTTGCTTACCTTGCAAAAGAAGCTTACGGTTTGGATACGGAAGCTGTTGCCCTTGGAACTCCAAATGAAGAAACAGCCTTTGTCTTGAACTATTTTGGTGTGGAAGCACCGCGTGTTATCACTTCTGCTAAAGCAGAAGGTGCAGAGCAAGTTATCCTGACTGACCACAATGAATTCCAACAATCTGTATCAGATATTGCTGAAGTAGAAGTTTATGGTGTTGTAGACCACCACCGTGTGGCTAACTTTGAAACCGCAAGCCCACTTTACATGCGTTTGGAGCCAGTTGGATCTGCGTCTTCAATCGTTTACCGTATGTTCAAAGAACATGGTGTAGCTGTACCTAAAGAGATTGCTGGTTTGATGCTTTCAGGTTTGATTTCAGATACTCTTCTTTTGAAATCACCAACAACACACCCAACAGATAAAGTCATTGCTCCTGAATTGGCTGAATTGGCTGGTGTAAACTTGGAAGAATATGGTTTGGCAATGTTGAAAGCTGGTACCAACTTGGCTAGCAAATCTGCTGACGAATTGATTGACATTGATGCTAAGACTTTTGAATTGAAAGGAAATAATGTCCGTGTTGCTCAAGTAAACACAGTTGACATCGCTGAAGTTTTGGAACGCCAAGCAGAAATCGAAGCTGCAATGCAAGCTGCTAACGCAGCAAACGGCTACTCTGACTTTGTCTTGATGATTACAGATATCGTCAACTCAAACTCAGAAATCTTGGCTCTTGGTGCCAATATGGACAAGGTCGAAGCGGCTTTCAACTTCAAACTTGAAAACAATCATGCCTTCCTTGCTGGTGCCGTTTCACGTAAGAAACAAGTGGTACCTCAATTGACTGAAAGCTTTAATGCTTAAGATTTTGAGTGTTAATTCAAATTAGGAAAGGCTAGTTTGCCTTATATCGAAAGGAGTTTCGGCTCCTTTTTTTCTAGGAGTGAAGCATGTTAGAAACTGGTGATTTGATTTTTGTGAGAGATGAGTCGGACATGGGGCAAGCCATCCAGACTTCCACAGGCAACTATAACCATGTTGCCATTTATTTGGATGGGATGATTTATCATGCTAGTGGACAGGCGGGTGTTGTTTGTCAGGAATCAGCAGACTTCTTTGAGTCTAATCACTTGTACGACCTCTATGTCTACCCAGAAATGGATATCCAGTCGGTGAAGGAAAGAGCTTGTAAACATCTAGGGGCACCCTACAATGCTTCTTTCTATCCAGATGGAGAAGGTTTTTACTGTTCTCAGTATATGGTAGAAATCCTCCCCATTTTTGAAACTATTCCCATGAAATTTGGTGATGGGGAGCAGGACATTAGTGATTTTTGGAGAGAGTATTATAGAGAACTAGGTCTGCCTGTTCCTCTGAACCAAGCTGGGACCAATCCTAGTCAGTTGGCAACATCACCTCTGTTAGAATGTAAAGAAAGGAATCTTCATGATTCAGATTTTTAATCCATCTCGTTTGACGAGACAGCCATTTTTTGGAGAATTGATCCGCTATCTGGACCAGCATGAGGATGTGATTCTACGGGAAATTAAGACTCAATTTCCAGATGTAGCAGTTGACAAACTCATGGAAGAGTATATAAAAGTGGGCTTGGTTCGTCGGGAAAATAAGCGTTATTACCTCAATCTTCCTATGCTTGAATCACTCGATAGTCTCGAACTGGATCAAGAGATTTTTGTCAGCGAAGATAGCCCGGCCTATCAAGCTTTGTTGGAGCAGAGTTTTGAGACAGAATTGCGCAATCAAACCAATGCAGCTATTTTAGTTGAAAAAACAGATTTTGCGCGGACTAAAATGACCCTGTCTAATTATTTCTACAAGGTCAAGCATCAGTATCCTTTGACAGAAAAACAGCAGGAACTTTATGACATTTTGGGAGATGTTAATCCTGAGTATGCCCTCAAGTATATGACGACTTTTTTGTTGAAATTTCTCAAAAAAGACCAGCTTATGCAGAAACGCCGAGACATCTTTGTGGATAGTTTAGTTGTCCTAGGTTATATTGTCCAAAATGAAGATGGAAAGTATGAGTTGGCCGTTGATTTTGACAAGGAGAGATTAACTTTCTATTTAGTGTGATTGCTTTTTCTGAGCACATTGTTTGACTTTATCTATCGATAAGTTTATACTAATGTAACCGATAACACATATCGGAATAGAACTAAAGGAGACAATCATATGTCACTTGAAAACAAATTGGAACAAGCAACAGGTGCTGTCAAAGAAGGTTTTGGTAAAGTTACTGGAGACAGCAAGACAGAACTTGAAGGAGCTGTTGAAAAAACAGTTGCTAAGGCAAAAGACGTTGTAGAAGACGCTAAAGGTGCTGTAGAAGGTGCCGTTGAAGGTTTGAAAAACGTTTTTACTAAATAATAGTAAAAAATCAAGGGTTTCATTTTCCCTTGATTTTTTCTATTCTTATAAATAATTTTCTGCGACGGCTGCATCTCCTGAGTAGGATTCTTTTTTGCCTTGGACGATTTGGTAGCAATCGGCTCCCTTACCAGCAATAATGACAGCATCTAATTCGTGATTTGTGATAGCCATAGCTGCCTTGATGGCTTCTTGGCGATCCGCAATCTTTTCAACAGAATGACTAATGTAGCTACTGATTTCATCTGCAATGGCCATTGGGTCCTCATAGTTGGGGTCATCAGCAGTCAGAAAGACTTGAATTTCAGGGTGCTGATTGAGGAGGAGGCCAAAGTCTTTGCGACGACTTTCTCCCTTATTTCCTGTCGAACCCAGAACCAGAGCAATCTTTCCTGTTTGATGAGTCTCTACAACCTTGATTAGTTTTTTTAGACTATCCCCATTGTGGGCATAGTCGATGAAGACCTTGGCTCCATTTTTCTGAGTGAGGACTTCCATACGACCAGGAACGCGGGTTGCAGCAATTCCTTTTTTGATGTCCTCAAGACTAGCTCCGAGACGGAGACAAGCAAGTCCAGCAGCAACGGCATTTTCTTGGTTGAAGTGACCAATCAGTTGGATATCATAGTCTCCAGCAAGTTTACCTGTAGCTGAAAAGCTAAAGGCTTTGGAATTCTCGATTTGGTTATCAGACTGGCTACCATAGAAATCATAGTCTTGATCTGCCACTTGTTCTTTCAAGACAGAAAAGTGGTCCATGTCACTGTTAATGATGACTGCTCGGCTATTTTCCATCAAGAGACGCTTGTGGTAGAAGTAGTCTTCAAAGCTAGGGTGTTCAATCGGGCCGACATGGTCTGGGCTGATATTGAGGAAAACTCCCACATCAAAGGTTAGACCATAGACACGTTTGACCAGATAGGCTTGACTGGAGACTTCCATGATGAGGTGGGTACGGTCATTTTGCACAGCTTGATGCATCATGTCAAAGAGGTCAATACTCTCAGGAGTTGTCAATGCAGACTTAAAGAAAGTCTTGCCATCAAGAGTTGTATTCATGGTCGACAACATAGCAGGTCGATGCCCTTGAGATAAGATGTTATAAGCGAAATAGGCTGCTGTTGTCTTACCCTTGGTTCCAGTAAAGGCGAGAATTTTGAGTTTTTTCTGTGGATTACCATAGAACTCCATGGCAATCAAACTCATGGCTTTCTTTATATCGTTCACAATGATGACAGGGATGCCAACCTCATAGTCCTTTTCAGCCACATACCAACCGAGTCCTTGAGAGATTGCTGAAAGCAGAAATTCCTTCTTAAAGGCAGCCCCCTTGACGAAAAAGAGGCTCTTTTCTTTAGCTTTGCGACTGTCATAGCAGATGGTGTCAAATACGACATGGCTGTAGTTGTAGTGATAATGTCCTTGGTCGATAATCTCGCGGAAGAGACCATCTTTCTTTAAAATATCTAATACGGTTTCAATCTTTATCATACTTTCTATTGTAAACCGAAAGTCGTAAATTTACAAGTAACAAGGAAAAGTTTATAATGGAAGATAAGGAGTTTTTCCTAGTTATCAAAATTGAATGAGGAATCTATGTCGCACGAAAACAATCACCAGCAGGCCCAGATGTTACGGGGGACTGCTTGGTTAACGGCTAGTAACTTTATCAGTCGCCTACTCGGGGCTATTTACATTATCCCTTGGTACATCTGGATGGGGTCTTATGCAGCTACGGCCAATGGTCTCTTTACCATGGGCTACAATATCTATGCCTGGTTCTTGCTGGTTTCAACAGCAGGTATTCCGGTTGCAGTGGCCAAGCAAGTTGCCAAGTACAATACTATGCGAGAAGAAGAACATAGCTTTGCCCTGATTCGGAGCTTTTTAGGCTTTATGACAGGACTAGGCCTCGTTTTTGCTTTAGTCTTGTATGCCTTTGCTCCTTGGCTAGCAGACTTGTCGGGCGTGGGCAAAGACTTGATACCGATCATGCAAAGCTTGGCTTGGGGAGTCTTGATTTTCCCGTCTATGAGTGTTATCCGAGGATTTTTCCAAGGAATGAATAATCTCAAACCTTATGCCATGAGTCAAATTGCTGAGCAGGTCATTCGTGTTATCTGGATGCTTCTAGCAACCTTTATCATTATGAAGCTCGGTTCGGGAGATTACCTAGCAGCGGTTACCCAATCCACCTTTGCTGCCTTTGTCGGCATGGTCGCCAGTTTTGCAGTCTTGATTTATTTCCTTGCCAAAGAGGGATTACTCAAAAGAGTCCTTGAAACAGGAGATAAGATTAACAGCAAGCGTCTTTTGGTCGATACTATTAAGGAAGCCATTCCTTTTATCTTAACAGGGTCTGCCATCCAGCTCTTCCAGATTTTGGATCAGCTGACCTTTATCAATAGTATGAGCTGGTTTACCAACTACAGCAACGAGGACTTGGTTGTCATGTTTTCTTATTTCTCAGCCAATCCTAATAAAATCACGATGATTTTGATTTCTGTTGGAGTTTCAATTGGGGGTGTCGGTTTGCCACTTTTGACTGAAAACTATGTCAAGGGGGACTTGAAAGCAGCTTCTCGTCTCGTTCAGGATAGTCTCACCTTACTCTTTATGTTCCTGCTACCAGCAACGGTTGGAGTGGTCATGGTAGGGGGCCCTCTTTATACGGTCTTCTATGGTAAGCCAGATAGTTTGGCTCTGGGCTTATTTGTCTTTGCAGTTTTGCAGTCTATTATTTTAGGCTTGTACATGGTCTTGTCTCCAATGCTTCAGGCCATGTTCCGCAACCGCAAGGCCGTTCTCTATTTTATCTATGGTTCTATTGCCAAGCTAGTCTTGCAACTACCTACCATCGCTCTCTTCCACAGTTACGGACCTTTGATTTCCACAACCATTGCTCTCATCATTCCTAATGTCTTGATGTATCGGGATATTTGTAAGGTAACGGGTGTCAAGCGCAAGGTGATTTTGAAGCGAACCATTTTAATCAGTTTGCTGACCCTAGTCATGTTTCTGTTAATAGGAACCATCCAGTGGCTGTTAGGATTTTTCTTCCAACCGAGTGGACGTTTGTGGAGTTTCCTTTATGTAGCCCTTGTCGGTACCATGGGTGGAGGAGTATACGGAGTCATGAGTCTCCGTACTCGTTTATTGGATAAGGTGATTGGAAAATCTCAAGCAGATCGCCTGCGAGTAAAATTTAAGCTTTCGTAAGATAGCATTTATAAATAAAAGGAATAAGTTGAACAATCTTTTAGGAGAACTTGAAACTTATTCCTTTTTTAGCGTCAAAATAGCTAAAATTATCTTTTGAAAGTAGAAGATGAGGTCTTTTTCGATTTTTTTGGGAAAAATAATTGACTAAACAAACTAAACGTTGTATAATAAAACAAATATTTAAAGCAGGAGGTTCTGGAAATGAAAAAGTCTAAGAGCAAATATCTAACCTTGGCAGGTCTTGTCCTGGGTACAGGAATTTTATTGAGCGCGTGTGGAAATTCTAGCACAGGATCAAAAACCTATAACTATGTTTATTCAAGTGATCCATCTAGTTTGAACTATCTAGCAGAAAACCGTGCAACAACCAATGATATTGTGACCAATCTGGTAGATGGTCTCATGGAAAATGACCAATACGGGAACTATGTGCCATCCTTGGCAGAGGATTGGAGTGTTTCTAAGGACGGTTTGACCTATACCTATAAACTGCGGAAAGATGCTAAATGGTATACTGCAGATGGAGAGGAATATGCTCCTGTAACTGCCCAAGATTTTGTAACTGGTTTGAAATATGCGGCTGATAAAAAATCAGAAGCCTTGTACTTAGTGCAAGAATCCGTTGCAGGTTTAGATGACTATATCACTGGTAAAACAACAGACTTTTCAACTGTCGGAGTTAAGGCTCTAGATGACCAAACCGTTCAATATACTTTGACACGACCAGAATCTTACTGGAACTCAAAAACAACTTCAACCATTCTCTTCCCAGTCAATGCAGATTTCTTGAAATCAAAAGGGGATGATTTTGGCAAGGTAGACCCATCTAGCATTTTGTATAATGGACCTTTCTTGATGAAATCCTTTGTTTCAAAATCTGTCATCGAATACAAGAAAAACCCTAACTACTGGGATGCTAAGAATGTTTTTGTAGATGATGTGAAATTGGCCTATTATGATGGTAGTGACCAAGATGCACTGGCTCGTAACTATGTAGAGGGAGCCTATAGCTATGCCCGTCTCTATCCAAACAGTTCAAGTTTTGAAGGAATTAAAGAAAAGAATAAGGACAATATTATCTATAGTATGCAAGATACCACTTCTTATTTCTTAAACTTTAACCTGGATAGAAAATCTTATAAATTTACTTCCAAGACAAGTGATGCTGAAAAGAAATCGACTCAGGAAGCAGTTCTAAATAAAAACTTCCGTCAAGCCATTAACTTTGCCTATGACCGTACGGCCTATGGAGCCCAATCTCAAGGAGAAGATGGTGCAACTAAGATTTTGCGTAACTTGGTTGTTCCTCCAAACTTCGTAAGTATCAAGGGAAAAGACTTTGGTGAAGTAGTAGCCTCTAAGATGGTGAATTATGGTAAGGAATGGCAAGGAATCAACTTTGCGGATGCCCAAGATCCATATTACAATCCAGAAAAAGCTAAAGCTAAATTTGCGGAAGCAAAGCAAGAGCTAGAAGCCAAGGGAGTAACCTTCCCTATCCACTTGGACATGACAGTTGATCAAGCTGTTAAAAAGGGTGTTCAAGAGGCAAATTCTATGAAGCAATCTATTGAAGCAGCCTTAGGTGCAGAAAATGTTGTAATTGATATTCAACAACTTTCTACTGAAGACTTTGATAATACCAGCTATTTGGCTCAGACTGCAGCTCAGAAAGATTACGATCTATACAATGGTGGTTGGAGTCCAGACTATCAAGATCCTTCAACTTATCTTGATGTATTTAACGTTAATTCTGGTGGTTTGATGCAAAATCTAGGTTTAGAGCCAGGTGAAGCCAATGACAAGGCCAAGGCTGTTGGGCTGGATGTCTATACCCAAATGTTGGAAGAAGCCAATAAGGAACAAGATCTTGCAAAACGCTATGAAAAGTATGCTGATGCCCAAGCTTGGTTGGTAGATAGCTCTCTAGCAATTCCAAATGTTTCACGGGGTGGAACACCAACATTGAGAAAAACAGTTCCATTCTCAGCGCCATATTCATTGGCTGGTAATAAAGGGGTCGAATCCTATAAATACCTTAAAGTACAAGATAAGACAGTCACAAAAGACGAATATGAAAAAGCCAAAGAAAAATGGTTGAAAGAAAAAGAAGAATCTAATAAAAAAGCTCAAGAAGAATTGGCAAAACATGTCAAATAAGGATTTTTCAAGAAAAACGATGGTTTCGAAAGAAGCTGTCGTTTTTTAATAGAATGATAGTAAAATTGGAAGAAAAGTGCATACATTTTTTAATTTGTTTTTTGAATTTATGTTATAATGAATATAACATAAATGTGAGACGCTATTTTCGAAAATCTACCCAATGTTGATTGAAGTATGCACATGCTAGGGTAATGTTATAGGAGGGATGCCGTCTACTGAAAAAGTAAGATAAAACGCAACAAATGATAAGTTCTTCTTTTATGTGAAGAATTCTTAACTGGCTATTTACTAATCGTTATGGAGGTATCATCATGGGCGCTATTTTGGAGTTTGCGACAGAAAAACAAATTGAATCATTTCTTTCAACTTGTCGCATTGAAGGGCAAAAGAATTTTCTGATGGCTTTCAAGAAAAAGACATGGTTGAAATCCTTTATTGATTTTTTCGTTATAGGAGGAAGTTACTATGTTCAGTCGAGTGTGAAGCCTAAGATTCTGGCATTCACACCTAAGGGAATTTACTTGATGGACATCAGTGATATAACTGAAAATCGCTTTAATCAAGTCGTAGAGATGCCTTGGAATCAAGTTAAAGATTTTACTTATAAGACAGTCTTGAATACAGTTAGGCTGAACTGGAACTATCAAAATGAAGCCTATATTTTTTCCGTGGATGTCGGTCGGATTAGTCAGCATGTGGGCCAATATCAATTTAACAAAGAGCATTATGATTATTTATCCCAACAGGATTTCTTTCAGTCTAAGTAAGCCCTAGCAATCATTTTCACAAAAGAATCTGGAAGCTTTTCTGGATTCTTTTTAGCTTTACTCGATGAATCTATAGTTTTAAACTATAACTAGCTCTTGAAAAGAAGAAAATGAGTTGATGAAAATAAGTGGTACAATAGTTACTATAGATTTGGAGGAATTGTATGAGCAAGGAATTACACATTAACACAATTTTGGCCCAGGCGGGTATCAAGTCAGATGAAGCGACAGGAGCTTTGGTGACACCGCTTCATTTTTCAACGACCTATCAGCATCCAGAGTTTGGTCGATCTACTGGCTTTGACTATACGCGCACCAAAAACCCAACTCGTAGTAAGGCGGAAGAAGTCTTGGCGGCCATTGAGTCTGCAGACTATGCCCTAGCTACTAGCTCAGGGATGTCAGCTATTGTACTGGCCTTTAGCGTTTTTCCAGTAGGAAGTAAGGTCTTGGCAGTGCGTGACCTTTACGGTGGTTCTTTCCGCTGGTTCAATCAAGTGGAGCAGGAAGGTCGTTTCCATTTTACCTATGCCAATACAGAAGAAGAGTTGATTGCCGAGTTAGAAAAGGACGTGGATGTTCTCTATATCGAAACACCAACCAATCCCTTGATGTTGGAATTTGACATCGAAAAACTGGCAAAATTGGCTCATGCTAAGGGTGCCAAAGTGGTGGTGGACAATACCTTCTACAGCCCTATCTACCAACGTCCGATTGAAGATGGAGCAGATATGGTTCTTCATTCAGCAACCAAGTATCTAGCAGGCCACAATGATGTCTTGGCTGGAGTTGTTGTGACCAATAGTGTAGAATTATACGAAAAGCTTTTCTACAATCTCAATACGACAGGAGCAGTTTTGTCACCATTTGACAGTTATCAATTGATTCGTGGTCTCAAGACCTTGTCTCTTCGTATGGAGCGCTCAACGGCTAATGCTCAAGAAGTGGTTGCCTTTTTGAAAGATTCTCCAGCAGTTAAGGAAGTTCTCTATACGGGTCGTGGGGGCATGATTTCCTTTAAAGTAGCCGATGAAACACGCATTCCTCACATTTTGAACAGTCTTAAGGTCTTCTCTTTTGCCGAAAGTTTGGGTGGGGTAGAAAGTCTCATTACTTATCCAACGACGCAAACTCACGCTGATATTCCAGCAGAAGTGCGCCATTCTTATGGTTTGACAGATGACCTCTTGCGCTTGTCAATTGGGATTGAGGATGCTAGAGATTTGATTGCAGATTTGCGCCAAGCCTTGGAAGGATAAGACAAAGATGGGAAAATATGATTTTACAAGCCTGCCCAATCGTTTAGGGCACCATACCTATAAATGGAAAGAAGCAGAAACGGATAGTGAAGTTCTACCAGCTTGGATAGCGGATATGGACTTTGTAGTCTTGCCTGAAATCCGCCAAGCTGTGCAAACTTACGCTGATCAACTGGTTTATGGCTATACCTATGCCAGTGAAGAGTTAATTAAGGAAGTTCAAAAGTGGGAAGCCACACAACACGGTTACCACTTTGACAAAGAGGCTCTTGTCTTTATCGAGGGTGTGGTACCAGCCATCTCAACAGCTATTCAATCCTTTACAAAAGAAGGCGAAGCGGTTTTGATTAACACACCTGTCTATCCCCCCTTTGCACGCAGTGTCAAGTTGAACAACCGTAGATTGATTACCAATTCTTTGGTGGAAAAGGATGGTCTGTTTGAGATTGACTTTGATCAACTGGAGAAGGATTTGGTGGAAGAGGACGTCAAACTCTATATTCTTTGCAACCCTCACAATCCTGGTGGACGTGTTTGGGAAAAAGAAGTGTTGGAGAAGATTGGCCAACTCTGCCAAAAACACGGTGTTTTCTTGGTTTCGGATGAGATTCACCAAGATTTGGCCCTCTTTGGTCACAAACACCAGTCTTTCAATACTGTCAACCCTGACTTTAAAGAATTTGCTATCGTCTTGACCAGTGCCACTAAAACCTTTAATATTGCTGGAACAAAAAATTCCTATGCAGTCATTGAAAATCCTAAGTTGAGACTGGCTTTCCAGAAACGCCAGTTGACCAATAATCAGCATGAAATTTCAGGCTTGGGTTATTTGGCGACAGAAGCTGCCTATCGCTATGGGAAGGATTGGTTAGAGGAACTCAAGCAAGTCTTTGAAGACCACATCAATTACGTGGTAGATTTATTTGGAAAAGAGACTAAAATCAAGGTCATGAAACCGCAAGGAACCTACTTGATTTGGCTTGATTTTTCAGCCTATGACCTGACTGATGAAAGATTGCAAGAGCTGTTGAGAAATGAAGCTAAGGTTATCCTCAACCCTGGTTTGGATTTTGGGGAGGAAGGAAGTCTCCATGCCCGCCTCAATGTAGCTATGCCTAAATCTCTGCTGCAAGAAGTCTGTCAGCGGGTTGTGACGACTTTTGCCAAACTTTAAAAATCCAGCCTTCTAGGAGAAAAGTATCCCTAGAAGGCTATTTTCATAGGGGAAAATATGGTATAATAAAAAGATAAGGTAAAGGTAAAAATATGGCTAAATTGATTCCGGGGAAAGTCCGTATCGAAGGCGTTGCCCTTTATGAAACTGGTAAGGTTGACATCATCAAGGAAAAGAATAATCGGCTCTACGCTCGTGTTGCAGAAGAAGAACTGCGCTATAGTTTAGAGGATGATTTGGTTTTTTGTGCCTGCGATTTTTTCCAAAAGAGGGGCTACTGTGTGCATTTGGCAGCGCTGGAGCATTTTCTGAAAAATGATGAGCGTGGTCAGGAAATCTTGCAGAGTCTGGAAGAAGGTCATGAAGAAAAAGAGGCCGTTGAAACTAAGGTGACCTTGGGTGGCAAATTTTTGGACCGAATCTTATCTCCAAAATCAGAACGTGCCTATGAATTATCGGCTGTCGGTCAGGTGGAAGCAGGAACCAATCATATCTTGTGGACGCTGAGAATTGGGCAAATCAATAGCCAAAAATACTATGTCATTCGAGATATTCTACTCTTTTTAAGGATTGTCGAGCAGAGAAAGTCTTATATGATTGGCAAGATTTATGAGGAGTCTCTTTCTTGGGAAGCCTTTGATGAGGCCAGTCAAGAACTTCTGACTTTCTTGCGAGGACTGATGGAGGAAGGACAGGCTCCAGACCTCTTTTTCCAAAACCAAGGTCGGCACCTCTTTTTCCCTCTGACTTTTTTTGAGCAGGGTGTGAATTTACTGATGACCTTGCCCCATTTTCAATTTGACCATCAAGTGGATAGCTATCAGACTCTGCTTTTTCAGGATATGCATGCTGATGCCAATCTCTTTGCCTTTACAGTAACAGTATACTCGGACTATTTTGAAATGGAAATCAGTGAGAGTCCTAGGGTCAATGTTTTTTATCAGGGAGCTGTGCTTTTCCATAAAGGTCAGGTTTATTTTCAAACAGACCAGCAGATGCGTCTTCTCAAGGAAATTAAAGCGCTACCTGTGGATCAACAAGGAAAGAGATACCTGCAATTTGATAGCAGTGACCGCGATAAGTTGGCTTCTTGTCTAACGCTCTTTGGCCAGATGGGGACTGTTTCAGCTCCAGAACGGCTACAAATCAAAACTTTTGCGCCCTCTTTTTACTTTGACAGAGAAGAAGATAATCGGATTCGTTTAGAAATTCAGTTTGATTATGGGGATAGGCAGGTATCAAGCCGACAAGAGCTAGAAGAGTTGCCGTTTTCAAGTGATGCTGACTTAGAAGAAAGAATTTTCCAATTCTGTTTGGTTGCAGGTTTTGAAGCAGACTTTCAATCTTGGCGTCAGGCCCTAAAAGCAGAGTCTGTCTATCATTTCTTCCACGAAATCATTCCAGTCTTTGAAAAACTCGGTCATGTTGACCTATCAGACAAGCTAGAAGAGCTTTATAGCTTAGCGAGTCCTCAAGTGCAGATTGCTTCCAAGGGAGGTCTCTTGGAAATCCAATTTGATTTTCAAGATATTGCCCAAGAGGAAATTGACCAAGCCATGCAGGCCTTGGTTGCCAATCAAGATTTTTATATCGATTCGTCCAATCAAGTCTACTTTTTTGATGAAGAAACCAAGAAAATTCGCCAAAATTTACAGGAATTGGGGCAATTTGAGTTAAAAGATGGCTCCTTACAGGCTCGAAAATCCTTGGCCTACAGTTTAGCCCATCTCTTTGAAGGGCGTGACCGTGTTTCTTTTTCACAAGAATTCCAGAATCTGGCTCATGATTTGACGCATCCAGAGGACTTCCCTCGACAAGCAACTCAGGTTCAGGCTGATTTGCGAGATTATCAGGAAAAGGGAATCGGCTGGCTGCAAATGCTCCATCATTATGGTTTTGGTGGGATTTTGGCTGATGATATGGGATTGGGGAAAACCCTTCAGACCATTGCTTTTTTGACCAGTCAAGTGACAAAAGAAAGTCGGGTCTTGATTTTAGCTCCGTCAGGTTTGATTTACAACTGGGCAGATGAATTTCAGAAGTTTGCCCCCCAGTTGGATGTAGCTGTTGTTCATGGCTTGAAAGCTAGTCGTGAAGAGATTCTTGCTGAGAGCCATCAAATCTATGTGACCAGCTATGCCACTTTCCGTCAGGACAGTGAGCTTTATCAGGGGGTGGCCTTTGACTTTCTTTTCTTAGATGAAGCTCAGGTTATGAAAAATGCCCAGACCAAGATTGCCCAGACCTTGAGACAATTTGTGGTGCCGTCTGTCTTTGCCTTGTCAGGAACTCCGATTGAAAACCATCTGGGTGAGTTGTGGTCTATTTTCCAAATCGTCATGCCAGGACTTTTGCCAAGCAAGAAAGAATTTATGAAATTACCAGCTGAGCGCGTTGCTCAGTTTATCAAGCCTTTCGTGATGAGGCGCAAGAAAGAAGAAGTTCTGACTGAATTACCAGACTTAATCGAAGTGGTTTATAAGAATGAACTGGAAGACCAGCAAAAGGCTATTTACCTAGCCCAGTTGCAACAGATGCGGGACCGTCTGGCTCAAGTATCAGATCAGGAATTTCAGCGAAGTCGTGTGGAAATCTTGTCTGGTCTGATGCGCTTGCGCCAAATCTGTGATACCCCTGCCCTCTTTATGGAAGATTATCAGGGAGCCAGCGGCAAACTGGATAGTCTCCGAGACCTGCTGCTACAGGTGGCAGACGGCGGACACCGTGTCTTGATTTTCTCGCAGTTCAAGGGAATGTTGGAAAAAATTGAACAAGAACTGCCAGACTTGGGCATGACTTCCTTTAAAATTACGGGTTCAACCCCAGCCAAGGAAAGACAAGACATGACCAAGGCCTTTAACCAAGGGGAAAGAGATGCCTTTCTGATTTCCCTCAAGGCTGGTGGTGTCGGACTGAACCTGACAGGTGCTGATACGGTTATCTTGGTTGACCTTTGGTGGAATCCTGCGGTGGAGGCGCAAGCCATTGGCCGTGCCCATCGGATGGGTCAGGAAGAAACGGTTGAGGTTTATCGCTTGGTGACCAAGGGAACTATTGAAGAAAAAATTCAGGAACTCCAAGAACAGAAGAAACATCTGGTGTCACAAGTATTGGATGGCACAGAGTCACGTGGCAGTCTGACCCTAGCAGAAATTAGAGAAATTTTGGGAATTTCTGAAGCCAGCACTTGAAAAATCAAGACAATACGCTATAATGAAGTGTTGAAAGGAAATAGAAAATGAAACAAGAACGATTTCCATTGGTGTCAGATGACGAGGTCATGTTGACTGAAATGCCAGTCATGAACTTGTACGATGAGTCTGATCTGATCAGTAATATCAAGGGTGAGTATCGAGATAAAAATTATTTAGAATGGGCTCCTATTACTGAAGAGGCGCCAGTTAAACCGATTGAAAAGCAAGTCGAGAAACCTAAAAAGGCTCCTTTAGGGGTTAAAAAAGAAGGAAAGAGTTATGCTGAGGTGGCGCGTGAAGAAGCGCGTGCAGACTTGAAAAAGAAACGCTCTGCTAACTATCTAACTCAGGATTTCAGCCGTGCGAGACGTCATTCTAAATCAGGCCTTCTTAGACAGGGCAATCAACCGACCGCGCCTTTCCAAAAGGAAAATCCTGGTGAATTTGTCAAATATAGCCAAAAATTGACCCAGTCTCAGTACATCTTGGCGGAAGAAGTTCATTCTATCCCTACCAAGAATGAAGAAGTGTCAGCACCTGCTCCAAAGAAAAACAACTATGATTTTCTAAAGAAGAGCCAAATCTACAATAAAAAAAGTAAACAAACAGAACAAGAACGTCGGGTTGCCCAAGAGTTGAATCTGACCAGAATTACAGAATAGGGGAGAAAACATGCCAAAGACATATCATTTTATCGGAATTAAGGGATCAGGGATGAGTGCCTTAGCCTTGATGTTGCACCAAATGGGGCATAAGGTACAGGGATCAGATGTTGAAAAGTACTACTTTACTCAACGTGGTCTTGAGCAGGCAGGCATTACCATTCTTCCTTTTGATGAAAAGAACCTAGACGGTGATATGGAAATTATCGCTGGAAATGCCTTTCGTCCAGATAACAACGTCGAAATTGCCTATGCAGACCAAAATGGTATCAGCTACAAACGTTATCATGAATTTCTAGGTAGCTTTATGCGTGACTTTGTCAGCATGGGAGTAGCTGGAGCGCATGGAAAAACTTCAACGACAGGTATGTTGTCTCACGTCTTGTCTCACATCACAGACACCAGCTTTTTGATTGGAGATGGAACAGGTCGTGGTTCGGCCAATGCCAAATATTTTGTCTTTGAGTCTGACGAATATGAGCGTCACTTCATGCCTTACCACCCAGAATACTCTATTATCACCAACATTGACTTTGACCATCCAGACTATTTCACAAGCCTCGAGGATGTTTTCAATGCCTTTAACGACTATGCCAAACAAATTACCAAGGGGCTTTTTGTCTATGGTGAAGATGCAGAATTGCGTAAGATTACGTCTGATGCACCAATTTATTACTATGGTTTTGAAGCAGAAGGTAATGACTTTGTAGCTAGTGAGCTTCTTCGTTCAACAACTGGTTCAATCTTCACCGTTCATTTCCGTGGACAAGACTTGGGGCAATTCCACATTCCAACCTTTGGTCGTCACAATATCATGAATGCGACAGCCGTTATTGGTCTTCTTTACACAGCAGGATTTGATTTGAACTTGGTGCGTGAGCACTTGAAAACATTTGCCGGTGTTAAGCGTCGTTTCACTGAGAAAATTGTCAATGACACAGTGATTATCGATGACTTTGCCCACCATCCAACAGAAATTATTGCGACCTTGGATGCGGCTCGTCAGAAATACCCAAGCAAGGAAATTGTAGCAGTCTTCCAACCGCATACCTTTACCAGAACTATTGCCTTGTTAGATGACTTTGCTCATGCTTTAAACCAAGCGGATGCTGTTTATTTAGCGCAAATCTATGGATCTGCTCGTGAAGTAGACCATGGTGATGTTAAGGTAGAAGACCTAGCTAATAAAATCAACAAGAAACACCAAGTGATTACTGTTGAAAATGTTTCTCCCCTCCTAGACCACGATAATGCTGTCTATGTCTTTATGGGAGCAGGAGATATCCAAACCTATGAGTATTCGTTCGAGCGTCTCTTGTCTAACTTGACAAGCAATGTTCAGTAGGATATTCTTATGGAAATTCCAATTAAGATCATTCAGGCAAGTCAGTCTGATTTAGCTGAGGTAGTGGCACTTCAGGCCACATCTTTTCCAGCTGAAAAGCAGCAACCTTCCCATATCTTAGAAGAAAGTATCCGTAAGTGTGCGGATACCTTTCTTCTAGCTAGGGATGAAAATCAACTTTTAGGCTATATTTTATCAAGTCCCCAGTCAGACAATCCGCAATGTCTAAAAATACATTCTTTAATTATCGAGGCTGACCATCGGAGACAGGGCTTGGGAACACTTCTTCTTGCAGCCTTGAAAGAGGTAGCAGTTGAGCTGGATTACAAAGGGATTCGTTTGAAGAGTCCTGATGAGTTGCTTTCATACTTTGAAATGAACGGTTTTATTGATGAAGAAACTTCCCTTTATGCAACTAGCCAGGGTTTTAGTATGATTTGGTTTAATCCCTTTTATCTGGAGGCACAATGAAAATCAGACAAGCAAGATTAGAAGATTTGGATCGGATTGTTGATATTGAACTAGAAAATTTCTCGATTGAAGAAGCCATTCCTCGCTCTGTTTTTGAAGCACATTTGCGAGAAATTCAGACCTCGTTTCTGGTTGCGGAAAAAGAAGGTAGAATCATGGGTTATATCGAAGGGCCAGTTGCCCCTCACCGCTATCTGCAAGACCAGTCTTTTACAGAAGAGATAGAAGATTATAGTCATGAGCCTGGTGGTTATATCTCTGTGACCTGTCTTTCTATTGCCAAAGAGGCCCAGGGGATAGGACTGGGTCAGCAATTGCTAACAGCCTTGAAAGACCTGGCTCTTGAAGATGAGAGAGAAGGCATTAACCTAACCTGTCATGACTATCTCATCGCCTACTATGAAAAGCATGGATTTGTCAATGAAGGTCTGTCCCAGTCAACCTTTGCAGGGGAAACCTGGTATGATATGGTCTGGGAAACGAAAAAATAAGCCAGGAAAAGTATCATAGGTTGCTTTTCTTGGACTTTTAAGATATAATATTATGGATTGTCAACAAGGAGGAAAAACTTTTGAGTGAAAAGTCAAGAGAAGAAGAGAAATTAAGCTTTAAAGAGCAGATTCTGAGAGATTTAGAAAAAGTAAAAGGCTATGATGAAGTTCTGAAAGAAGATGAGGCAGTAGTTCGCACTCCTGCAAATGAACCTTCAGCTGAAGAACTCATGGCTGATTCCTTGTCAACGGTAGAGGAGATTATGAGAAAAGCTCCTACCGTGCCGACTCACCCAAGTCAAGATGTACCAGCTTCTCCAGCAGCTGAGATTCAAAGAGAAACTCCTGGTGTTCCAAGTCAAGATGCACCTTCTTCTCCAGCGGAAGAAAGTGGTTCAAGACCAGGACCAGGTCCTGTTAGACCTAAGAAACTTGAAAGAGAATACAATGAAACCCCAACAAGGGTAGCTGTTTCCTATAAGACGGCAGAGAAAAAAGCAGAACAAGCAGGTCCAGAAACACCTATGCCTGCTACAGAAACAGTGGATATCATCAGCGATACACCACGTCGTAGCCGTAGAGAAGGAGCAAAACCCGTTAAGCCTAAGAAAGAGAAGAAGTCACATGTGAAAGCCTTTGTGATTTCATTCCTTGTATTCCTTGCCTTGCTCTCAGCAGGTGGTTACTTTGGTTACCAGTATGTTCAGTCATCTTTACAGCCTGTGGATGCTTCATCGAAACAATATGTGACGGTTGGAATTCCAGAAGGTTCAAACGTTCAAGAAATCGGTACGACGCTTGAAAAAGCTGGTTTGGTAAAGCATGGTCTGATTTTTAGCTTTTATGCCAAGTATAAACATTATACCGATTTGAAAGCAGGTTACTACAATTTGCAAAAGAGTATGAGTACAGAAGACTTACTCAAAGAGTTGCAAAAAGGTGGAACAGCTGAACCACAGGAACCTGTCCTTGCGACTTTGACAATTCCAGAAGGTTATACGATTGATCAAATTGCTCAAGCTGTGGGTCAATTGCAAGGTGACTTCAAAGAGCCTTTGACAGCGGAGGCTTTCTTGGCAAAAGTTCAAGATGAGACGTTTATCAGTCAAGAAGTTGCCAAATATCCGAGTCTACTTGAAAGCTTGCCTACAAAAGACAGCGGTGCGCGTTATCGTTTGGAAGGATACCTTTTCCCAGCTACTTATTCTATCAAGGAAAGCACAACTGTTGAGAGCTTGATTGATGAGATGTTAGCAGCTATGGACAAGAACCTATCTCCTTACTATAGTACTATCAAATCTAAAAACTTGACTGTCAATGAGTTGTTGACCATTGCTTCCTTGGTCGAAAAAGAAGGTGCCAAGACAGAAGATCGTAAGCTCATTGCCGGTGTATTCTACAATCGTTTGAATCGTGATATGCCACTTCAAAGTAATATTGCAATCTTGTATGCCCAAGGAAAACTGGGGCAAAATATCAGTCTAGCTGAGGATGTTGCGATTGATACCAACATTGATTCACCTTATAATGTTTATAAAAATGTAGGTCTCATGCCTGGTCCAGTCGACAGTCCAAGTCTGGATGCGATTGAGTCAAGCATCAATCAAACTAAGAGCGATAACCTCTACTTTGTAGCGGATGTCACAGAAGGTAAGGTCTACTATGCTAATAACCAAGAAGACCACGACCGCAATGTCGCTGAACATGTCAACAGCAAATTAAACCAAACAAACTAAAATTATGTGATACTTCACATAATTTTCTTTCGAAAATATCATCAGAAGAAAGTTGAGAAAAATGGCAGAAAAAACATATCCTATGACCCTTGAGGAAAAGGAAAAACTTGAAAAAGAATTAGAAGAATTGAAATTGGTCCGCCGTCCAGAAGTGGTAGAACGCATTAAGATTGCCCGTTCATACGGTGACCTTTCAGAAAACAGTGAGTACGAAGCAGCTAAGGATGAACAAGCCTTTGTTGAAGGACAAATCTCTAGCTTGGAAACAAAAATCCGCTATGCTGAAATCGTCAATAGCGACGCAGTTGCCCAAGACGAAGTAGCGATTGGTAAAACAGTCACCATACAAGAAATTGGTGAGGATGAAGAAGAAGTTTATATTATCGTAGGTTCAGCTGGTGCGGATGCCTTTGCAGGTAAGGTTTCAAATGAAAGCCCAATTGGACAAGCCTTGATTGGCAAGAAAACAGGTGATACAGCAACCATTGAAACACCTGTTGGTAGCTATGATGTAAAAATCTTGAAGGTTGAAAAAACAGCCTAAAAACAGAAAAAAGGAGTGGGGAGGCTGTGCGCTTCACTCACTCCTTTTTCCATTTTAAATTGAATTGGAGACGATATGAGTTCAAAGAAGAAAAAAAATAAGATGGAGCGTGGTCTAACCAATCGTCACGTGCAGGTTATGGCCATTGCGGGAACAATCGGAACAGGACTCTTTCTGGGAGCGGGTCGCTCTATCAGCCTAACAGGTCCTTCCATTGTACTGATTTATATGATTACTGGGGCTTTCATGTTCCTCATGATGCGTGCTGTTGGTGAAATGCTTTACCAAGACCCTGAGCAACATACCTTTATCAACTTTATCACACGCCATTTGGGTAAGGGCTGGGGCTATTTCTCGGTTTGGTCTTACTGGCTATCTGTTGTCTTTATCGGTATGGCGGAAATCACTGCTATCGCACATTATGTGCAATTTTGGTTCCCAACTTGGCCGAGTTGGATGATTGAGATTGGATTTTTGACCATTCTAGCCTTGGTCAACCTAATCGCGGTGAAGTTCTTTGGAGAAGTTGAGTTTTGGTTTGCTATGGTTAAGATTGTGGCTATTTTAGCCATGATTGCAACAGGAGTCTTTATGGTCTTGACAGGCTTTAAGACACCCCATGGAGTAGCAAGTTTGGCCAATATTGCTGACAATTTCTCCCTCTTCCCAAATGGTGGAGTGAACTTTGTCATGGCCTTCCAGATGGTTTTCTTTGCCTACCTCATGATTGAGTTTATCGGGGTAACGACTTCAGAAACAAAAAATCCACGTCAGGTCTTGCCAAAAGCCGTTAAGGAAATTCCTTTGCGTATCGCCTTTTTCTACGGTGGTGCCCTCTTAGCCATCATGGCTATCATTCCGTGGCGTGAGCTTGCTTCTGCGGATTCTCCTTTTGTAACAGTATTTGAATTGGCCGGTATCAAGTGGGCGGCAGCCTTGATTAACTTCGTCGTTTTGACCTCAGCAGCATCTGCTCTTAACTCAACCCTTTATTCAACAGGTCGTCATTTGTATCAGATTGCCCATGATTCACCAAATCGTTTCCTAAAAGCAATTAAGGCAGATACTCTCTCTCGCCACAATGTGCCACAAAATGCCATCATCGCTTCAGCGGTTTTGATTGCCCTAGCAGCCTTTATCAATGTCTTGCCAGGTGTTTCCGATGCCTTTGCCTTGATTACGGCATCGTCGTCAGGTGTCTATATCGCTATCTATATCTTGATTATGGTGGCCCACCTTAAATACCGCAAGTCACAGGACTTTATGGCGGATGGCTACCTCATGCCACATTATCGTTTCCTAAATCCTTTAACCATGCTCTTCTTTGCCTTTGTTTTTGTAACACTCTTTTTACAAGAATCTACATTTGTAGGAGCAATCGGTTCAGCTATCTGGATTATCGGTTTCGGGATTTACAGCCAGTGGAAATTTAGAAAATAGATTTGAAACTCATCAACTCAGGTTGGTGAGTTTTTCTAGTTTGACAGTCTATTGAAATAAGGCTATAATCAAGCTGTAACAGTGTTTGAGGAGGTTTAGATGTACTTTAGATTGGAAAACAAGGAGTCTCAGAAAGCACAAGAAATTGGGAATTTGATTCGTACTTATAATCGTTCAAAAAGAGAAGAAGCTGAAAGTGAGCTACTTAATCTTTATGTTGAAGATGAAAAGGGCAATCTCCTGGCAGGTTTGATAGCAGAGACTTTTGGAAATTGGCTAGAAATCGAGTATTTATTTGTAAAAGAGGAACTGCGAGGGCAAGGAATCGGTTCAAAACTATTGCAGCAGGCAGAAACTGAAGCTAAGAATCGAAACTGTCGTTTTGCTTTTGTTAATACTTACCAGTTTCAGGCGCCAGATTTTTATCAGAAACATGGCTACAAGGAAGTCTTTGCTTTGCAAGACTATCCCTACACAGGAAAAAGATTTTATTATCAAAAAGATTTGTAAGGAGAATATGAAAGGATAAGGCAAAGAGGGGTTCTTGACATAAGTATGAAGGGGATTCTCGATAAATACCAGTTAAATCCTACACATTGTGTCTTTCTAGGTGATATTGAGGACAATACAATCGCAGCTGAGAAATTGGGAATCAAGTCCTATCAGGTTAAGAAAAGAAGCGATGCCGTCGATATTTTGAAATCCTATATTTAAACTTAACACTCTCTATCTTTTTAAATTGACCTTAATCCGAGATTCCCCTCTCGGATTTTGTGTTGCTTTCATTAAATTTACAGGTAAGACTTGCTAGCTTCAGTAAATATACACAAGTTTTTCAGAATAGAGTGAAATCCGAAAGAAAATAGAAGTAATTTTCATTAAACGCTTCCAATGTGCAAAAAAAGTTGACAAATTTAAATTTTAGGACTACACTAAGTAAGTAAATTTTATTTTAAAGGAGAATTCGTTATGAATTTAACATTTTTAGGCTTATGTATTGCCTGTATGGGCGTATCTGTCGGTGAAGGTTTATTGATGAATGGACTGTTTAAATCAGTAGCACGCCAACCAGATATGCTTTCTGAGTTTCGTAGTTTGATGTTTTTAGGTGTTGCCTTTATTGAAGGAACTTTCTTTGTAACTCTTGTCTTCTCATTTATTATCAAATAAATACATGGAACGAGAAGAAAAGGGAGGATTTTAGATGGAAGAAAGTATTAATCCAATCATCTCTATTGGTCCTGTTATCTTCAATCTGACTATGTTAGCCATGACCTTGTTGATTGTGGGAGTTATTTTTGTCTTTATTTATTGGGCAAGCCGCAATATGACCTTGAAACCCAAAGGAAAGCAAAATGTACTTGAGTATGTCTATGACTTTGTTATTGGATTTACAGAACCTAACATTGGTTCGCGCTACATGAAAGATTACTCACTCTTTTTCCTTTGTTTATTTCTTTTCATGGTGATTGCCAATAACCTTGGCTTAATGACAAAGCTTCAAACGATCGATGGGACTAACTGGTGGAGTTCGCCAACCGCTAATTTACAGTATGACTTAACCTTATCTTTTCTTGTCATTTTGTTGACACATATAGAAAGCGTTCGTCGTCGTGGATTTAAAAAAAGTATAAAATCTTTTATGAGTCCTGTTTTTGTCATACCGATGAATATCTTGGAAGAATTTACAAACTTCTTATCTTTGGCTTTGCGGATTTTTGGGAATATCTTTGCAGGAGAGGTCATGACGAGTTTGTTACTTCTTCTTTCCCACCAAGCTATTTATTGGTATCCAGTAGCCTTTGGAGCTAATTTGGCTTGGACTGCATTTTCTGTCTTTATTTCCTGCATCCAAGCTTATGTCTTTACTCTTTTGACATCTGTGTATTTAGGGAATAAGATTAATATTGAAGAGGAATAGAAAGGAGTAACTGATGCACGTAACAGTAGGTGAATTGATTGGTAATTTTATTTTAATCACTGGCTCTTTTATTCTTTTGCTAGTCTTGATTAAAAAATTTGCATGGTCTAATATTACAGGCATTTTCGAAGAAAGAGCTGAAAAAATTGCTACTGATATTGACAGTGCTGAAGAAGCCCGTCAAAAAGCAGAAGTATTGGCTCAAAAACGCGAAGATGAATTGGCTGGTAGCCGTAAAGAAGCCAAGGCAATCATTGAGAATGCGAAAGCAACAGCTGAGAAAAGTAAGGCTAGTATTTTAGTAGATGCTAAACTAGAAGCAGGACGCTTAAAAGAAAAAGCAAACCAAGAAATTGCTCAAAACAAAGCTGAAGCTTTACAAAGCGTTAAGGGTGAGGTAGCAGATTTGACCATCAGCCTAGCTGGTAAAATCATCTCACAAAACCTTGACGGTCATGCCCATAAAGAACTCATTGATCAGTATATCGATCAGCTAGGAGAAGCTTAATGGACAAGAAAACAGTAAAGGTAATTGAAAAATACAGCATGCCTTTTGTCCAATTGGTACTTGAAAAAGGAGAAGAAGACCGTATCTTTTCAGACTTGACTCAAATCAAGCAAGTTGCTGAAGAAACAGGTCTGCCTTCTTTTTTAAAACAAGTGGCAGTAGACGAGTCGGATAAGGAAAAAATAATTGCTTTTTTCCAAGACTCTGTGTCACCTTTATTACAAAACTTTATCCAGGTTCTGGCCTACAATCACAGAGTAAATCTTTTTTATGATGTGCTTGTAGATTGCTTGGACCGACTTGAAAAAGAAACAAATCGATTTGAAGTGACGATTACTGCTGCTCATCCTCTAACTGATGAACAAAAGAGTCGTTTGCTCCCTTTGATTGAGAAGAAAATGTCTCTGAAAGTAAGGAGTGTAAACGAACAAATCGATGAAAGTCTCATTGGTGGTTTTGTCATTTTTGCCAATCACAAGACAATTGATGTGAGTATTAAACAACAACTTAAAGTTGTTAAAGAAAATTTGAAATAGAAAGTGGTGTTCTTTTGGCAATTAACGCACAAGAAATCAGCGCTTTAATTAAGCAACAAATTGAAAATTTCAAACCCAATTTTGATGTGACTGAAACAGGTGTTGTAACCTATATCGGGGACGGTATCGCGCGTGCTCACGGCCTTGAAAATGCCATGAGTGGAGAGTTGTTGATCTTTGAAAACGGCTCTTATGGTATGGCTCAAAACTTGGAGTCAACAGACGTTGGTATTATCATCCTAGGTGACTTTACAGATATCCGTGAAGGCGATACAATCCGCCGTACAGGGAAAATCATGGAAGTTCCAGTAGGTGAAAGTCTGATTGGTCGTGTTGTGGATCCACTTGGTCGTCCAGTTGACGGTCTTGGAGAAATCCACACTGATAAAACTCGTCCAGTAGAAGCACCAGCTCCTGGTGTTATGCAACGTAAGTCTGTATCAGAACCATTGCAAACTGGTTTGAAAGCTATTGACGCCCTTGTACCGATTGGTCGTGGTCAACGTGAGTTGATTATCGGTGACCGTCAGACAGGGAAAACAACCATTGCGATTGATACAATCTTGAACCAAAAAGGTCAAGATATGATCTGTATCTACGTAGCGATTGGACAAAAAGAATCAACAGTTCGTACGCAAGTAGAAACACTTCGTCAGTACGGTGCCTTGGACTACACAATCGTTGTGACAGCCTCTGCTTCACAACCATCTCCATTGCTCTTCCTAGCTCCTTATGCTGGGGTTGCCATGGCGGAAGAATTTATGTACCAAGGCAAGCATGTTTTGATTGTTTATGATGATTTATCAAAACAAGCGGTAGCTTATCGTGAACTGTCACTCTTGCTTCGTCGTCCTCCAGGTCGTGAAGCCTTCCCAGGGGATGTTTTCTACCTTCACAGCCGTTTGCTTGAGCGCTCAGCTAAAGTTTCTGATGAACTTGGTGGTGGATCAATTACAGCCCTACCATTTATCGAGACACAAGCGGGAGATATCTCTGCCTATATCGCAACCAACGTGATTTCAATCACTGATGGACAAATCTTCCTTGGTGATGGTCTTTTCAATGCGGGTATTCGTCCAGCCATTGATGCGGGTTCATCTGTATCTCGTGTAGGTGGTTCTGCGCAAATCAAAGCCATGAAGAAGGTTGCTGGTACACTTCGTATCGACCTTGCTTCATACCGTGAGTTGGAAGCCTTCACTAAGTTTGGTTCTGACTTGGACGCAGCAACACAGGCTAAGTTGAACCGTGGACGTCGTACAGTTGAAGTCTTGAAACAACCTGTTCACAAACCATTGCCTGTTGAGAAACAAGTAACCATTCTTTATGCTTTGACACATGGTTTCTTGGATACTGTTCCAGTAGATGATATTGTTCGTTTCGAGGAAGAGTTCCATGCCTTCTTTGACGCTCAACATCCAGAGATTTTGGAAACCATTCGTGATACAAAAGACTTGCCAGAAGAAGCAGTCTTGGATGCTGCGATTACAGAGTTTCTCAATCAATCTAGCTTCCAATAAGAATAGAGGTGTCAGATGGCAGTATCTCTAAATGATATTAAAACAAAAATCGCCTCAACAAAAAATACGAGTCAAATCACTAATGCCATGCAAATGGTATCAGCTGCTAAGCTAGGTCGCTCTGAAGAAGCTGCTCGCAACTTTCAAGTTTACGCTCAGAAGGTTCGCAAACTTTTGACAGATATTCTTCATGGGAATGGAGCTGGTGGTTCAACTAATCCCATGTTGATTAGCCGTCCTGTGAAGAAGACAGCCTATATCGTCATCACTTCAGATCGCGGTTTGGTTGGAGGGTATAATTCCTCTATTCTAAAAGCCGTTATGGAGTTGAAGGAAGAATACCATCCAGACGGTAAAGGTTTTGAAATGATCTGTATTGGTGGAATGGGAGCTGATTTCTTTAAGGCTCGTGGTATTCAACCACTTTATGAACTACGTGGCTTGGCAGACCAACCTAGCTTTGATCAAGTTCGTAAGATTATTTCAAAAACTGTTGAAATGTACCAAAATGAACTCTTTGATGAGCTTTATGTTTGCTACAACCACCATGTCAATACGCTAACCAGTCAAATGCGTGTGGAACAAATGCTTCCGATTGTTGACTTGGATCCAAATGAAGCGGATGAAGAGTATAGCTTGACTTTTGAATTGGAAACCAGCCGAGAAGAAATTTTGGAGCAGTTGTTGCCTCAGTTTGCAGAAAGTATGATTTACGGGGCTATTATCGATGCCAAGACAGCTGAAAATGCTGCTGGTATGACAGCCATGCAAACAGCGACAGATAATGCTAAGAAAGTCATCAATGATTTGACAATTCAGTATAACCGTGCCAGACAGGCGGCGATTACACAAGAAATTACAGAAATCGTAGCAGGAGCTAGTGCCTTAGAATAGGCTTTAGTCCAGCTCGTATGAAAATGAACTTAGGACCTAGTTGAGCTAGGAACCGACAGTATCTTATATAGAATAGGAGAAGGAGATGAGTTCAGGTAAAATTGCTCAGGTTATCGGTCCCGTTGTAGACGTCTTGTTTGCAGCAGGGGAAAAACTTCCTGAGATTAACAATGCACTTGTCGTCTACAAAAATGACGAAAGAAAAACAAAAATCGTCCTTGAAGTAGCCTTAGAGTTGGGAGATGGTATGGTCCGTACTATCGCCATGGAATCAACAGATGGTTTGACTCGTGGAATGGAAGTATTGGACACAGGTCGTCCAATCTCTGTACCAGTAGGTAAAGAAACTTTGGGACGTGTCTTCAACGTTTTGGGAGATACCATTGACTTGGAAGCTCCTTTTACAGAAGATGCAGAGCGCCAGCCAATTCATAAAAAAGCTCCAACTTTTGATGAGTTGTCTACCTCTTCTGAAATCCTTGAAACAGGGATCAAGGTTATCGACCTTCTTGCCCCTTACCTTAAAGGTGGTAAAGTTGGACTCTTCGGTGGTGCCGGAGTTGGTAAAACCGTCTTAATCCAAGAATTGATTCACAACATTGCCCAAGAACACGGTGGTATTTCAGTATTTACCGGTGTTGGGGAACGTACTCGTGAGGGGAACGACCTTTACTGGGAAATGAAAGAATCAGGCGTTATCGAGAAAACAGCTATGGTATTTGGTCAGATGAATGAGCCACCAGGAGCACGTATGCGTGTTGCCCTTACTGGTTTGACAATCGCTGAATACTTCCGTGATGTGGAAGGCCAAGATGTGCTTCTTTTTATCGATAATATCTTCCGTTTCACTCAGGCTGGTTCAGAAGTATCTGCCCTTTTGGGTCGTATGCCATCAGCCGTTGGTTACCAACCAACACTTGCTACAGAAATGGGTCAATTGCAAGAACGTATCACATCAACTAAGAAGGGGTCTGTAACCTCTATCCAGGCTATCTATGTGCCAGCGGATGACTATACTGACCCAGCGCCAGCAACAGCCTTCGCTCACTTGGATTCAACAACAAACTTGGAACGTAAGTTGGTACAATTGGGTATCTACCCAGCCGTTGACCCACTTGCTTCAAGTTCACGTGCCTTGGCACCTGAAATCGTTGGAGAAGAGCACTATGCAGTTGCTGCTGAAGTAAAACGTGTCCTTCAACGTTACCATGAATTGCAAGATATCATTGCTATTCTAGGTATGGATGAGCTTTCTGATGAAGAAAAGACCTTGGTTGCACGTGCCCGTCGTATCCAGTTCTTCTTGTCACAAAACTTCAACGTTGCGGAACAATTTACTGGCCAGCCAGGTTCATATGTTCCAGTTGCTGAAACTGTACGTGGCTTTAAGGAAATCCTTGATGGTAAATATGACCACTTGCCAGAAGATGCCTTCCGTGGTGTAGGTTCTATCGAAGATGTGATTGCAAAAGCTGAAAAAATGGGATTTTAAGAGGTGATCTATGGCTCAGTTAACTGTCCAGATCGTGACACCAGATGGTCTCGTCTATGATCACCATGCCAGCTATGTATCGGTTCGAACTCTGGATGGTGAGATGGGGATCTTGCCACGACATGAAAATATGATTGCGGTTTTAGCAGTTGATGAAGTAAAGGTGAAACGTATTGATGACGAAGATCACGTGAACTGGATTGCAGTAAACGGCGGTGTTATTGAAATTGCCAATGATATGATTACAATCGTCGCTGACTCTGCAGAACGTGCTCGTGATATCGATATCAGTCGTGCAGAACGTGCCAAACTTCGTGCAGAACGTGCAATTGAAGAAGCACAAGACAAACACTTGATTGACCAAGAACGTCGTGCGAAGATTGCACTGCAACGTGCCATTAACCGTATTAATGTCGGAAATAGACTATAATACTCTTCGAAAATCAAATTCAAACCACGTCAACGTCGCCTTGCCGTACTCAAGTACAGCCTGCGGCTAGTTTCCTAGTTTGCTCTTTGATTTTCATTAACTATAAGAAAAAATGAACTTGAAAATTCCAAGTTCATTTTTTATATGTTTTCTTAAGGAGCAAAACGGATGCAGACTGCTTCGGGAACATGGAAGTCGTTGGAGAGTTCTGCTAGACGACCATTGTCACAATTACGTTTAAAGACAGTTGCATTGTCAGAGTCTTGGTGGACAGCAATGAGAAATTTTTGGTCTGGTGTCAAATCAAAATCACGTGGGGTCTGACCATGTGTTGGAACGATTTCTAGCAATTCTAAGCTACCGTCCGCAAGGATGGTATATACTGCGATAGAATCATGACCACGGTTAGAAGCGTAGAGGTATTTACCGTCTTTAGAGAGACGAATAGCAGCGGTTCCATTAAAGCCTTTGTAAGCTTCTGGTAAAGTTGAAATCACTTGCATGCGTTCAAATTCACCAACGCCATCGTAGATTAGAACTTCAATAGTGCTATTGAGTTCACAAATGAGATAAGCGATTTTATAGTGGTTATGGAAAACGATATGACGAGAACCAGCTCCAGGAATACTATTGTAGGTATAGAGTTTAGATAATTTCCCTTCTTGATCAAGGCCATAGGTGATAACTTGGTCAGTTCCTAAGTCGCAGGTCACTAGATAGTGGTCAGGTGTTAAGTCTGTAAAGTGAACGTGGGGAGATGCTTGATTCTCATGTGGACCTTGGCCACTGTGTTGATCTACATCACTAAGTAAAAGACTCCCATCCTCCTGACGTTTATAAACAAGAACTTGTCCTTTGTGGTAGTTGGCTGCATAGACCAAATTACGCTTTTCATCAACGGCAACATAACAGTGGGGGGCTCCCTCCTCAACGACGTGATTTAATAAAGTCCCGTCAGTTTGATAGGCTGCAATGCCCCCCTTGTCATCTTGACTACCAACGGTGTATAGGTGTTGGTGCTGGTCAAAGGCAAGGTAGGTTGGACTTGGCTCAGCTGCAAAAAGTTCTAGGTTTGAAAGCAGACCAGTTTCTGTATCAAAGTCAGCCTTGTAAATCCCTTGGGAAGTCCGACGTGTATAAGTTCCAAAATAAACAGTTTCTTTCATAACGTTACCTCTATATAAAGATAAGACTATTATATCACAAAAACAAGCCAATTAAAGACATCCAATTAGATGTAAGCACTTTAAAAAAATAATTGATTGGTTTTTTGAAAAATATAATAATATTGAGATTGTTTTCCTTACTTTTCTTCTTAAAAGTGCTATAATGAACTCATAAAATGTTTAAAGGAGTCCTTACTATGAAAAAACGAGTTTTTCTAGCAGCTGGTGTAGCTATACTCTCGGCGGCTATGCTAGCAGCGTGTTCAACAGGTGGTAAAGATGCTACTAAACCTGTTACCTATACCTATGTCTTCTCTACAGACCCTACGACTCTGGATTATACAGTTTCTGGAACTGCTAGCACCAAACAAATTACAGGTAATGTTATTGATGGTCTACTTGAAAATGACCAATATGGGAATCTGATTCCATCAGTTGCAGAAGATTGGACTGTTTCAAAGGATGGTTTGACCTATACCTATAAAATCCGTCAGGGTGTCAAATGGTATACCAATGAAGGCGAAGAATATGGTGAAGTCAAAGCTCAGGACTTTGTAACTGGTCTGAAGCACGCAGCTGATAAGAAATCACAGGCTCTTTATCTGGTTCAAGACTCAGTTCAAGGTTTGGACGATTATGTCAATGGGAAAACAACAGATTTCTCTACTGTTGGTGTAAAAGCAACAGATGATTATACGGTTGTTTACACTTTGAACCATCCAGAATCTTTCTGGAATTCCAAGACAACAATGGGCGTTCTTGCCCCAATTAGCGAGGACTTTTTGGCTTCTAAAGGAGAAGACTTTGGGAAGGCGACTGATGTAACAAGCATTCTTTATAATGGTGCTTACCTCCTCAAGGGATTGACATCTAAATCTTCCATTGAGATGACCAAAAATCAAAACTATTGGGATAAGCAAAATGTCTTTATTGATGATATTAAATTGTCTTTCTTTGATGGTCAGGATGCCGATTCTCTTGGACGTGGCTTTGATGAAGGACATTATCCAGCGGCGCCTCTCTTTAAAAATTCTGCCAACTATGAGCGTCTAAAAGAAAAGTACAAGGATAATATTGTGTATGGGCCACAAAGAGGCGGAACTTTCTATATCTCAACTAATATCGATCGTGTAGCTTATAACCATACTGCTAAAACAAGTGATGCGGAAAAATCATCCACTAAAAAGGCTTTGTTGAATAAAGATTTCCGTCAATCCTTGGCTTTCGCTGCAGATCGTACCGCTGCAGTATCTCAAGTATTTGGGGACGAAGTGGCACCTCGTAAATTACGTACAAGTTTTACCCCTCCAACATTTGTCCAAGTTGGAGAGCAGTCGTTTGGGCAAGTAGCTAAGGAAGAACTGGATAAGTTGGATAGCGCTTGGAAAGATGTCAGTCTTGATGATGCCCAGGATTCACTTCATAATGTAGACAAGGCTAAAGCTAAATTTGAAGTTGCTAAGAAAACACTTCAAGCCGATGGAGTACAGTTCCCCGTTCATTTAGACCTTCCAGTTTCCTCTACTCAGACAGATTTTATTCGTCAAGCCCAATCTTATAAACAATCCATTGAGGAAGCCTTAGGCTCTGAAAATATAGTGATTGACATTCAACAAGTTTCTGATGATGAATTGGGAAATATGACAGTATTTGCAACATCGACTAACAATACTGATTGGGATATCAATGTAAATAGTGGTTGGAGTCCGGATTATGCAGACCCATCAACCTATTTAGATGTATTTGATCCAACATCTGGCCCAACTCTTCTAGGAGCACTTGGTGTAGCACCAGGTACAGATAATCCGGCAATCAAATCTGTTGGTTTAGATAAGTTTAAAGAGTTAATTACGGATGCTAGTGGTGAGAAAATAGATCTGCAAAAACGTTATTCTAAATATGCTAAAGCTCAAGCTTGGTTAACAGATAGTGCCTTGGTTATTCCTGTATACTCAGATGGTGCCCAAATGCTAATAACGAAGAAAGTTCCAGGTAGCGGTGCAGATGGTTGGGTAGGTGATAAGACAAGTGAACACAGCTACAAGTACCAAAAATTACAAGACAAGATTGTAACGTCTAAAGAAATGGATGAGTTCCGTAAGAAATTTGCTGATGAAAAAGCCAAATCAAATGCTGATTATCAGAAGAACTTAGACCGTCATATTCAAGAATAATTGAATCTCCTCTTTTGAGGAGATTTTTTATGTCGCTGTCTCCATGTAATACTCAATGAAAATCAAAGAGCAAACTAGGAAGCTAGCCGCAGGCTGTACTTGAGTACGGCAAGGCGAAGCTGACGTGGTTTGAATTTGATTTTCGAAGAGTATAAGCACTTAAAAAAAGAGTTATTTTACTTCAAAAATGGTATAATGAGAGAACGATAGAAAGGAAGTATTTATGGAGCAAAAAGAGAAACATTTTAGCCTATCTTGGTTTTTTAAGTGGTTTTTAGATAACAAGGCCATTACGGTATTTTTAGTAACCTTATTATTGGGACTGAATCTTTTTATTTTAAGTAAGATTAGTTTTCTATTTTCACCTGTTTTGGACTTTTTAGCGGTTGTGATGTTGCCAGTCATTCTGTCTGGTTTGTTATATTATTTGTTGAATCCTATTGTTGATTGGATGGAGAAGCATAAGGTTAATCGTGTTATAGCTATCACGATTGTCTTTGTCATCATCGCTCTCTTTATCATTTGGGGCTTGGCAGTTGCCATTCCAAATCTGCAACGTCAGGTTTTGACCTTTGCAAGAAACGTTCCTGTTTACTTAGAAGATATAGATAGGATTGTTAATGGATTGGTAGCCCAGCACCTGCCAGATGATTTCAGACCTCAGTTAGAGCAGGTTTTGACAAACTTCTCTAGCCAGGCTACAGTTTGGGCAAGTAAGGTTTCATCTCAGGCAGTCAACTGGGTGAGTGCCTTTATTAGCGGGGCATCTCAAGTGATTGTTGCCTTGATTATCGTTCCTTTCATGCTCTTTTATCTCTTACGTGATGGGAAAGGCTTGCGTAACTATTTGACCCAATTCATGCCAAGAAAATTGAAAGAACCTGTTGGACAAGTTTTGTCAGATGTGAATCAACAGTTGTCCAACTATGTTCGAGGGCAAGTGACAGTGGCTATTATTGTAGCAGTAATGTTTATCATCTTCTTCAAGATTATTGGTCTACGCTATGCGGTTACGCTGGGTGTTACTGCTGGTATTTTAAATCTGGTTCCTTATCTTGGTAGCTTTCTAGCCATGCTTCCTGCCCTAGTATTGGGCTTGATTGCTGGTCCAGTCATGCTTTTGAAAGTAGTGATCGTCTTTATCGTAGAACAAACTATTGAAGGCCGTTTTGTCTCTCCATTGATTTTGGGAAGTCAATTAAACATCCATCCCATTAATGTTCTCTTTGTCTTGTTAACTTCAGGATCTATGTTTGGTATCTGGGGAGTTTTACTTGGTATTCCGGTTTATGCCTCTGCTAAGGTTGTCATTTCAGCCATTTTCGAATGGTATAAGGTAGTCAGTGGTCTATATGAATTAGAGGGCGAGGAAGTCAAAAGTGAACAATAGTCAACAGATGTTACAGGCTTTGGAGGAGCAAGATTTAACCAAGGCAGAGCACTATTTCGCCAAAGCTTTAGAAAATGATACAAGTGAGCTTTTGTATGAGTTAGCTACTTATCTTGAAGGAATTGGTTTCTATCCTCAGGCCAAGGAAATTTACCTGAAAATCGTAGAGGATTTCCCAGAGCTTCATCTTAATCTAGCAGCAATCGCTAGCGAGGATGGTCAAATAGAAGAAGCTTTTGCTTACCTAGAGGAAATCCAAGCTGACAGTGACTGGTATGTCTCGTCTTTGCTTCTTAAGGCAGATCTTTACCAGATGGAAGGTTTGACAGATGTGGCGCGTGAGAAATTATTGGAGGCCTTGACTTACTCAGAAGATCCTCTCTTGATATTGGGCTTGGCAGAGTTGGATAGTGAGTTGGAAAATTACCAAGAGGCCATTCAAGGCTATGCCCAGTTAGATAATCGCTCGATTTATGAGCAAACGGGCATTTCCACCTATCAACGAATTGGCTTTGCCTATGCCCAGTTAGGGAAATTTGAAACGGCCACAGAGTTTTTAGAAAAAGCTCTGGAGTTAGAATACGATGACCTAACAGCTTTTGAGTTAGCCAGCCTTTACTTTGATCAAGAAGAATACCAAAAAGCTGTCCTCTACTTTAAGCAACTTGATACCATTTCTCCTGACTTTGAAGGCTATGAGTATGGTTATAGTCAGGCCTTGCATAAGGAACATCAAGTTCAAGAAGCCCTGCGTATCGCTAAGCAAGGCTTGGAGAAAAATCCCTTTGAAACTCGTCTCTTACTGGCTGCTTCACAATTTTCTTATGAATTGCATGATGCTAGTGGTGCAGAAAATTATCTCCTTACTGCTAAAGAAGATGCTGAGGATACGGAAGAAATCTTACTCCGTCTAGCTACTATTTATCTAGAACAGGAACGTTATGAGGATATTATAGACTTGCAGAGTGAGGAGCCAGAAAATCTCTTGACCAAGTGGATGATTGCTCGTTCCTATCAAGAAATGGACGATTTGGATACTGCCTATGAGCATTACCAAGAGTTGGCAGGAGATTTGAAGGATAATCCAGAGTTTCTGGAACACTATATCTATCTCTTGCGTGAATTGGGACATTTTGAAGAAGCCAAAGTCCATGCTCACGCTTACTTAAAACTGGTTCCAGATGATGTGCAAATGCAAGAACTGTTTGAGAGATTGTAAGAATGTTTAAACATATAGAACTGTAGTTTATCTCTTTTGATAGCTACGGTTTTTATTTGTATATGATAGAATTTTTTTGCAAAAATGGTTGGTTATTTTGTTTATTCATGCTATAATAGGAACAATTACTTTTAGGAGGTGCAGTATGTCTTATTTATTTGAGATATTACCGAGTTTATTGAGCGGTACAAGCATGACTTTACAAGTCTTTGTGCTGGTCTTGATTTTTTCTATTCCCTTGGGCGTTTTGATTGCCTTTGCCTTGCAAGTCCATTGGAAGCCCCTCCATCATCTGATTAACATTTACATCTGGGTTATGCGGGGAACCCCCTTACTCTTGCAACTGATTTTTATTTATTATGTGCTCCCAAGTATTGGGATTCGTTTGGATCGCCTTCCTGCAGCTATTATTGCCTTTGTTCTCAACTATGCGGCTTACTTTGCAGAAATTTTCCGTGGGGGAATTGATACTATTCCAAGAGGCCAGTATGAGGCTGCCAAGGTCTTGAAGTTTAGCCCTTTTGACACAGTGCGATATATTATCTTGCCCCAAGTGACCAAAATCGTTCTTCCTAGTGTCTTTAATGAAGTTATGAGTTTGGTCAAGGATACTTCTCTGGTCTATGCTCTCGGAATTTCAGACCTCATCTTGGCTAGTCGAACAGCTGCCAACCGTGACGCCAGTCTAGTTCCTATGTTCTTGGCAGGTGCCATTTACTTGATTTTAATTGGGATTGTGACAATTATTTCCAAAAAAGTTGAGAAGAAGTACAGTTATTATAGATAGGAGGCTGCCATGTTAGAATTACGAAATATCAATAAGAAATTTGGAGACAAACAAATCCTGTCTGATTTCAGTCTAAATATTCCTGAAAAGCAAATCCTGGCTATCGTTGGACCTTCTGGTGGAGGTAAGACAACTCTTTTACGTATGCTTGCGGGTCTTGAAACTATTGATTCAGGGCAAATCTTTTATAATGGAGAGTCCTTAGAGCTGGATGAATTGCAGAAGCGAAACCTACTGGGATTTGTATTCCAAGATTTTCAACTGTTCCCTCATTTATCAGTTCTGAACAATTTGACCTTATCGCCTGTGAAGACCATGGGAATGAAGCAGGAGGAGGCTGAGAAGAAGGCGCGTGGTCTCTTGGAACAATTAGGACTAGGAGGACACGCAGATGCCTATCCATTTTCATTATCTGGTGGGCAAAAGCAGCGGGTGGCTTTGGCGCGTGCTATGATGATTGACCCAGAAATCATAGGATACGATGAACCAACTTCTGCCCTGGATCCAGAATTACGCTTGGAAGTGGAAAAACTAATCTTGCAAAATAGGGAACTTGGGATGACCCAGATTGTGGTAACCCACGATTTGCAGTTTGCTGAAAATATCGCAGATGTATTATTGAAAGTAGAACCTAAATAGGAGGAAAAATGGATGAAAAAATGGATGCTTGTATTAGTCAGTCTGATGACTGCTTTGTTCTTAGTAGCTTGTGGGAAAAATACTAGCGAAACTAGTGGAGATAATTGGTCAAAGTACCAGTCTAACAAGTCTATTACTATTGGATTTGATAGTACTTTTGTTCCAATGGGATTTGCTCAGAAAGATGGTTCTTATGCAGGATTTGATATTGATTTAGCTACAGCTGTTTTTGAAAAATACGGAATTACGGTAAACTGGCAACCGATTGATTGGGATTTGAAAGAAGCTGAATTGACAAAAGGAACGATTGATCTGATTTGGAATGGTTATTCCGCTACAGATGAACGTCGTGAAAAGGTAGCATTCAGTAACTCATATATGAAGAATGAGCAGGTATTGGTTACCAAGAAATCATCTGGTATCACGACTGCAAAGGATATGGCTGGAAAGACATTAGGAACTCAAGCTGGTTCATCTGGTTATGCGGACTTTGAAGCAAATCCAGCGATTTTAAAGGATATTGTCGCTAATAAGGAAGCGAATCAATACCAAACCTTTAATGAAGCCTTGATTGATTTGAAAAATGATCGAATTGACGGTCTATTGATTGACCGTGTCTATGCAAACTATTATTTAGAAGCAGAAGGTGTTTTAAACGATTATAATGTCTTTACAGTTGGACTAGAAACAGAAGCTTTTGCGGTTGGAGCCCGTAAGGAAGATACAACTCTGGTTAAGAAGATAAATGAAGCTTTTTCTAGTCTTTACAAGGACGGTAAATTCCAAGAAATCAGCCAAAAATGGTTTGGAGAAGATGTAGCAACCAAAGAAGTAAAAGAAGGACAGTAAGATAAAATAGTGGCTGAGACTGCGTTTTGATTAGCAAAACGTAGTTTTTTTGTAATCTAGGAAAACGATAATAGCGATTGAATCTGGATAATTGAATATGGAATAGCCCACTGTGATTTCTAAACCATTGTTAAAAATTGATTTGACTTATAAAATTAAAATGTTCTGTAATGAAATGCTGATGCAACTGTTTTAGGAACAATAAAACGCATAATATCAAGGTTTTTGCACCTTACATTATGCGTTTTTGTGATTTTAAGACTTGTTAGCTGATTTTTTACAATCCTGCGAAATCTTTGATTTCTTGTGCTGACATTGAAGAGTCGCAACGGACATTGATTTGTCCATCTGCAACGTGAACAAATCCTGGTACAGTTGGGATTCCGTAGCGTGAGCGGAATGCTTGCAATTCATTGAGTTGGCTTGGTTCTTCACTATTGATGAAGTAAATGTGAGCTTTGGTTTCAGCTACGACACCAGCCAATGTACCTGCAAATTTACGGCAGTAAGGGCAAGTTTTGCGACCGATAAAGAAAGTTGCAGTTTCTTTTTTATCAAGAGCTTCTTGCGCACGCGCAACTGTAGTGACTTCAAGGTCTTTGATGTTATCTAAAAATTGTTCCATGAGATTACCTCGCTTTCATTTATAAGTCTAGTATGCCATAAAGTTTCTAAAATTGCTTAGATTTGATACGAAAAAAAGATGAGATTGGTTGGTCTCATCTTTTTAGGTCTTTATTTTACAAAAGCATTGATTTCTGCTTCGATATTAGCAATCTTAGCTTGTGATTCTTCGTTGGTTTCCCCTACAACTGCAATGTAGAACTTGATTTTTGGTTCTGTCCCTGAAGGGCGAACGGCAATCCATGAACCGTCAGCAAGTGTGTATTTCAACACATCACTTGGAGGAGTTGTCAAGTTTGTAACAGTTCCGTCAGCAGCAGTAGCAGTTTGTGCCTTGAAGTCTTCTACGACAGTGATAGCTGTTGCGTTCCATTCTTTTGGAGCATTATTACGGAATTTAGCCATAATCGCTTTGATTTGTTCAGCACCATCGACACCCGAAAGGGTAACAGAGATTGTTTTTTCTGCGTAGTAGCCGTATTCTTTGTAGATTTCTTCGATACCGTCAGCAAGGGTCAAACCACGTGAACGGTAGTAGGCAGCAAGTTCAGCAACGACAAGAACAGCTTGGATAGCATCTTTATCACGTACGAATGGTTTAATCAAGTAACCGAAGCTTTCTTCAAATCCCATCATGTAAGTGTGATTGTGTTTTTCTTCGAATTCTTGAATTTTTTCAGCGATAAATTTGAAACCTGTCAAAACGTTGAACATGCTTGCGCCGTAGCTTTCAGCAATCTTCGTTACCAAGTCAGTTGATACGATAGATTTGCAGAGCGCTGCATTTTCAGGAAGAGTTCCAGCGTTTTTGTGGGCTTCCAAGATGTATTTAGCCATGATAGCGCCGATTTGGTTACCTGATAGGTTAAGGTAGCTACCATCTTTTTGAAGAACTTCAACACCAACACGGTCAGCGTCTGGGTCAGTTGCCACAAGAACATCTGCACCAACTTGACGACCAAGTTCTTCAGCAAGGGCAAAGGCTGCTTGGCTTTCTGGGTTTGGAGATTTTACAGTTGAGAAGTCAGGATCAGCAGTTGCTTGCGCTTCAACGACTTGAACTGAGTCAAATCCTGCTTGGGCAAGAGCACGACGAGCCAACATCTCACCAGTACCATGAAGTGGTGTGTAGACAATCTTCATGTCTTTACCAAATTCTTCAATCAAGGCTGGGTTGATGTTAACGTCCTTAACTTCTTTGAGGTATTCAACATCAACAGCCTCGCCGATAACTTCAATCAAGCCAGAGGCTTTTTCAGCTTCCACATCAGCAACTTCTACCGCAAATGGGTTTTCGATTGCGCGGATATAAGTAGTCAAAGCGTCTGCGTCGTGTGGAGGCATTTGTCCACCATCTTCACCGTAAACCTTGTAACCGTTAAATGGAGCAGGGTTATGGCTGGCTGTGACCATGATACCTGCGAAACAGTTGAGGTGACGAACCGCAAATGATAGTTCTGGAGTTGGACGAAGGCTTTCAAATACGTAAGATTTGATGCCGTGTTTAGCAAGAACTGCCGCAGATTCAAAGGCAAACTCAGGTGAGAAGTGACGGCTATCGTAGGCGATTGCTACACCGCGTTCTTTCTCGTTTCCGCCTTTTGACTCAATCAAACGAGCCAATCCCTCAGTAGCTTGACGAACAACATAGATGTTGATGCGGTTTGTACCAGCGCCAATCAAGCCACGCATCCCTGCAGTACCAAATTCAAGATTTGTATAGAAGGCATCTTCCTTTGTTTTTTCATCCATATTTTCCAAATCTTGACGAAGGTAGTCAGGAAGCTCTGCAAAATCAACCCATTTCTGGTAATTTTCTTGGTAAGACATTCAAATTCTCCTTTATTTTTAAAACATTTAATCAGTTTGATTATATCATTTTTTTTAGTTTTAGTAAAACCTTATCTGCTTCGAAAATCTCTTCAAACCAGGTCAGATTGAATTTGGGGTTTATACGATGTTGAGGCTAGAAAAAATTGAATTTCAGTAAAAAAAGTAAGTCTTCTCATAATAAAACATTGATACCAAACGTTTTATTATGAGAAGACTGTTACCCAGCCTCTTTATACACAACCTCAAAACAGTGTTTTGAGTAATCTGTGACTAGACGTTTAGTTCTAAGAATGCCATCTTGAACAGATGGTTTTCTTGACCGTTATTGGTGATAATCTTTCAGCAAGGCTTCAAACTCAGACACGGTCATACCCAGCTGTTGGCTGGCAATCTCAGAAGTCAGTAGACCTTGGCGGACTAAATTTAGTAGCATGGACAAACTTCCTTCAACTTTCCCTCGCTCCAGTCCCTGTTCAAGACCTTCTTCTCGCCCTTTTTCAATCCCCTCTGCACGACCACGTTCTAATCCTTTTTCCTCAGCTTGTTCCAAGGCATAGTCCTGTGCTAACAAGGCTTGTTCTTCACGCCTGCGTTGTTCACTAAACATTTTCCTGTCCTCCTCGGACCAGCTCTTGTAGTCTAGCAGTTGGTCTGCTTGGCTGATGGCTCGCTCAGGTTGCTGGGTAAAGGGTTTGTTCCCGAAAAACTCTAACCATGGTTTGCGAATACTATCTTTGCTGGTTTCCCTATATTTTTTTAATTCCAAGAATGCCATCTTGACCAGATGATTTTCCTGACCATTGTTGATAATGGTTAAAACCTCACCTGTCGTGTCCTCGCGCATGCTAAAACTGTGGAAAGCCAAGTCATCTTGGAAATAATTACTATCCACAATAGCGATTGCGTAAACAGGTGCGATGTGTTTATAACTCTGGTGAGTATCTCCTTCACGTTGCCGGATTTTTTCAAGATTTTGATTGACCTGACTACATAGATAAGCCCACAGGCGATTGATGAAAAAATTCTGATGATGAACCTGAATCTCAATGATTACTTGAGTGCCATTATCTAGTTCAGCTAAAACGTCTATACTGGTATAGAAATCTTGCGCCGAATAAGGTAGGGAAGGCAAGACGTGAATATTGCTCCCCTCCAAAATAGTTACATTTTTGGCTGGCAAGTCCAGCATATCGCGAATAAATTGACAAGTGATTTCTGGATTGCTAAAGATTTTTTTAGCAACCAAATCATTGGTTGGGCTGATGCCCGGATGACGTACAGTCATGTTTGCTCTCCTTTCATTATAGCACATTTTTTAATCTAATTTGCTAGATTCTATGCTTCTATCTATTTATTCGGAAAAGAAAGGGAAAAGTTCAAACTTTCCTGAAAATAGCAATACATTAAGTAAAAAAAGATAGCCAAACTCTTTACATCAAGAAATTTAGCTATCCTTTTTAGTTGTTTTTGTATCGTGTAATATTTACAGATTTCTCACTTATGTTCTTTCAACAGTGCCTCAAACTCAGACACGGTCATGCCCAGCTGTTGGCTGGCAAATTCAGTGCTTAATACATGTTGGCGAACTAGATTTGCTAACATTGCGAAACCGCCTTCAGCTCGCCCACGCTCTAGTCCCCGCTCCAAGCCCTTTTCCTCAGCTTGTTCCAAGGCATAGTCCTGTGCTAACAAGGCTTGTTCTTCGCGCATACGTAGTTGACTAAACATTTTCCTGTCCTCCTCGGACCAGCTCTTGTAGTCCAGCAGTTGGTCTGCTTGGCTGATGGCTCGCTCGGGGTGCTGGGTAAAGGGTTTATTCCCGAAAAACTCCAACCATGGCTTACGAACCTCGTCTTTGCTGGTTTCTCTGTATTTTCTTAATTCCAAGAACGCCATCTTGACTAGATGATGTTCCTGTCCATTATTGGTGATGGTTAAAACCTCACCTGTCGTATCCTCTCGCATGCTAAAGCTATGAAAAGCTAAGTCATCTTGAAAATAATTACTGTCCACGATAGCGATAGCATAAACTGGGGCGATGTGTTTGTAACTCTGGTGGGTATCACCTTCACGTTGACGAATTTTTTCTAGATTTTGATTGACCTGACTACACAGATACGCCCACAGGCGATTGATGAAAAAATTCTGATGATGTACTTGAATCTCAATGATAACTTGAGTGCCATTGTCTAGTTCAGCTAAAACGTCTATACTGGTATAGAAATCTTGTGCTGAATAGGGCAAAGAAGGCAAGACATGAATATTGCTTCCCTCCAAAATGGTCACACTTTTGGCTGGTAAATCCAGCATATCGCGAATAAATTGACAAGTGATTTCTGGATTACTAAAGATTTTCTTAGCAACCAAGTCATTGGTTGGGCTGATGCCCGGATGACGTACAGTCATATTTCTTCTCCTTTCATTATAGCACATTTTTTAATCTAATTTACTAGATTCGATGCTTCTATCTATTTATTCGGAAAAGAAAGTGAAAAGTTCAAACTTTCCTAACAAAAAAGATAGCCAAACTCTTTACATCAAGAAATTTAGCTATCTTTTTTAGGTTGTTTTAAGATTGCATAACGCTTACAGATTTCTCACTTATGTTATTTCAACAGCACTTCAAACTCAGCCACAGTCATTCCCAATTGCTGGCTGGCAACCTCGGAAGTCAGAATACCTTGACGTACTAGATTTACTAAACCTACTTTTAATCCCTCTTCAATGCCTTCTGCTCGCCCACGCTCTAAACCTTGTTCAATACCCTCTGCACGACCGCGTTCAAGTCCTTGTTCAACCCCCTCAGCCCTAGCTGTTTCCAAGGCATAGTCCTGTGCTAACAAGGCTTGTTCTTCGCGCATACGTAGTTGACTAAACATCTTCCTGTCCTCCTCGGACCAGCTCTTGTAGTCCAGCAGTTGGTCTGCTTGGCTGATGGCTCGCTCGGGGTGTTGGGTAAAGGGCTTGTTCCCGAAAAACTCCAACCACGGCTTGCGAACCTCGTCTTTGCTGGTTTCTCTGTATTTCTTTAATTCCAAGAATGCCATCTTGACCAGATGATTTTCCTGACCGTTATTTGTGATGGTTAAGATCTCACCTGTCGTGTCCTCGCGCATGCTAAAGCTATGAAAAGCTAAGTCATCTTGGAAATAATTACTATCCACAATAGCTATTGCGTATACTGGTGCAATGTGTTTGTAACTCTGGTGAGTATCTCCTTCTCGTTGGCGAATTTTTTCAAGATTTTGATTGACCTGACTACACAGATAAGCCCACAGGCGATTGATGAAAAAATTCTGATGATGAACTTGGATTTCGATAATAACCTGAGTGCCGTTGTCCAACTCCGCCAAGACATCTATGCTAGTGTAGAAATCCTGCGCCGAGTAGGGTAGAGAAGGCAAGACATGAATATTACTTCCCTCCAAAATCGTCACATTTTTTGCTGGTAAATCCAGCATATCGCGAATAAATTGACAAGTGATTTCTGGATTGCTGAAAATTTTCTTAGCAACCAAGTCATTAGTTGGGCTAATGCCCGGATGACGTAATGTCATATTCTTTCTCCTTTCATTATAGCACATTTTTAGATCTAGGTTTACTAGATTCTC
>NZ_VMLD01000012.1:0-19416 GCF_013276485.1 Streptococcus sp. 4886
GCTTGCTGGCTTGTCAGCTGTAGCTGGTGCACTTGTGATTTCGCTTCCTAAGGCATTATTCGCTTGCGTTAGAGCTGTCTTGTCTGCTGGTTTCACCACATACGGAACTGTTACTTTTTCTGTACTTTGATCTGCATAAGTAATAACAACGTCAAGATTATGACTACCTACTGTAGTTGGATATTGTGTTCCTTCTTTCAGTGCAGCTGATGCTTTGTTATCTACATTTACCGCAGCAAGTAACTCTTCATTTGTAGGATTTTCACCGACCACTTTTGTAATCGTGTTAGTAGTCACTGTATGTGCAGGAGCTGAAATTGACGTTGGTGTTTGCGCACTCTTGGTATCACCACTTCCTGCTGTCGCAACTGCTGTTACTTGACGATTTCCTTGTACTGAGTTCGCTGGGAAGACCCAAGTATTTCCACGTTTTTCAATACCATCTGCTGTCCAGCCATTCGCTTTACTTACAGTTATTGTATTTACATTTGTATCAGTTGTAGGAACAGTAAATACTACTTCGTCTGCATCTTCTGGAATAGTTACAACAGTTTCACCATTTTGTTTATTCTCATAAGTCAACGCTGCTGGTGCTGGATTTGTCACTGTAATCGTTACATCATATTCGCCGACTTTATTTGTGCCAGTTGCAGAAGTCTCACTTAATTGAACCTTATATGTTCTTGTTCCAACTGTGTCAACATCAGGTTGTTCTTTCCATGTAGCTGTAAAGTCACCTGGGAAGGCTTTTTCAGCTCCCTTTTCAGTATAGCTAATACCTTTTCGAGCATCTGCTCTCAAGTCTGTCAGAGTTTGACTTCCCTTAGCTGCTGTAATGGTTTTCCCTGCGAAATTACGCTCTTTGGCTACATAAATCGTGCTTTCATCACTATCAGCAGTAAAGACAGTCTGTTTTACTTTAACAGGTTGGTCTGACGAGCCAATTTCAGCTGTTTGGTCTGTCTGACGTAAGTAGGTATTATCTGGAAGTTTATAGGTCCAGACACCATTTTTCAGTGCACCTTCACCTGGTTGAAGAGTAGCTGGGTCTTTTCCGTTATTAGCGTCAATTTCAACAGTTTTACCTGTTTGTAAGGTCAATACAACCTTCGTAGCACTTTCAAGAGCTGTACCAGAAATCGTACGATCAACATCACTTAATTTCGGATTTTCTTCAGTTCCTGCCGTCTTAGTAAATGTCGGCGCTGTTGGTTTGGCTACTTGCGAATGAGATATGTCAATAGTAGAGCCATCTGGGAAGTTAATCGCAGCTACTTTCGCCTTATCGTCCGTAGTTCCCTTAGTATAAGTTACATCTGCAGGTAAATTACTATTATTTGCATTCGCTTCTTTAATTTTAGCTGCAAAGCTGTCTTTCGCTGCATCTGTAAAGTTACCATCGGTGATTGCTGTATTACCATAAGTCACTTTTTCAGCATTCGTTGGATAAGTGACTTGATTTCTGTAGAAGTCAGCATACGTTTTAACAGTTACCGAATCACTCTTAGCAGAAGATACTTCATAAGCAGTGTCTTCTGTTGTATTTTTTCTAATTGTTTTCTTGTATGTTCCAGCGACAAGGACGTTAGCGTTTAGTTGTTCTCCTAATGCCAATTCTTTATTGTAGTCAGTTGTCGCGAATGTTACTGTTGTTGTTCCAGCTGGAACGTCTTTTTCTGCTACAACAGTGCCTTGAGCGTCTTTAAGTTGGACTTTTACAGTTGATCCTGTCGCTAACTGCGAAGTTTCTGGTAAGTTTGATACCGTAACAGCTGGTTTAGTACCTGCTTGACCTTGAAGTGTTGGTGCTTTTGGTTTAACCGCTAACGTTACTTTGATGTTTTGATCATTGTAATTATCCGTATCATCTCCACGAGCATTTTTCACAGCAGAACCATACCAAACATTAACATTTTCTTCTCGTACTCCGATAGTTGTCTGTGCTTTATCTGTTGGATTAGGTGAACTATAACCATTCCCCCAACCTATCGCTGTTCCTCCTGGATTTGGCACACTCGGATTACTTAGCTCAACATAGTCTCTGACATTTGTTTTTGCAAATGCTTTCCCTACAGTGGTCTCTGCTGAATAATCTTTACCATTTTCTAATTTGGCTTTATTTCCATAAGTTCTGAAAGTAACTGTTTTTTCTACAGTTCCAGCCCCATTTGGATAAGTAACAATTATTTTGTGTCTTATTTCTCCTGCTACTGTGCTTATAGGTACCCCATTCTCAAATGCAACCGTAGTTCCTGCTGGTCTGTTTCCTTCAAAGGCTACATAGAAGTCTGCTGTAGGAGGTTGTGTTCTACCTTTAGTTCCCCATAAAGCTGAGGTCAATGGTTGACTAACAACCTCATAGTAGGTATTCACTTCTTGATTATTAACCTTACGAAGCGTTACCCCTGGATATACTGTTACTGGGATAGTCAATTCAGTATTCACACCATTTAGACTAACTTCTACAGTTTTAGTTGTAGTTCCTACTGTCGCTGTTGTTGGTTGCTCGCCATTTTTCCATGTTGCAGAAGTTAAAGTAACCCCTTCAGGCACTTCTACAAAGTTAGCTGCATTCGCAACATTATCAATAGTAGCATCTTTGATAGCGTAAACAGCTTTAGGTTTAACAGCAGTAATCGTAATCGTCTTGTCTGCTTTATTACCGTTCTTGTCTAAGACAGTTACCTTAATATCATTTTGAGAAACTGAGCGTAACGTTCCTTTAATTGATTGAGTATCGTCATCGTAGATTAGACCAGATGGTAAACTAGAAACAATAATATTCCCTTCATCAATACCAACCCCAGAATCTGATAATCCAAGAGGGATATCAACCATTTTTTCTGCTTCTATAATTTTCGAAGAAGCTCCGATAACAGGCGCTGTTTGATCTCCAGTTCCAGCTTGAGCCGTCGCTTTGTTACTTTCGATACTTTGAGCTACGACTTTTGCTGTAACATCTGCTTGGTCTTTGACAACTTGGTCTTTCAATGTGATTGCACCAGTAGTTGCATCAATACTAATGCCGTCTTTTTGACCACTTGTAATCGACCATTGATTATCAGCACCCTTAGTAGCTACAATGGTTGTAGCAGCTTGAGCAGTTTTTCTTACTTCTCCACTAACTTGTAGTTGATTGTTATCTGCAGGAGTGTAAGTTACTTCTAGTTTATCGACAGTTGCTTCAGTCACTGGAGTTACTGTAACATCACCGTTACCCGCAGGAGTTACTGTCGGTTGACTTGGTTTAACGTTTACTGTAACACGCTCTACATCTTCACTTGAACCATCTGGATATGCTACCGTTATTGTCGCTTGTTTGACTCCTGGTGTTGATGTGTCTAAAGTCCCTGCTTTCCATGTAAACCTTGTGTTTGTTGGTAAGCTTGTCGCATTTGCTATGCTATCTTCAGCTGCTGGTTGGCTTCCCTTGTCTACAGTTTTCTCTACTGCTGTTGGTTCGTAAATTTCTTTTTGTGTAGGTGCAGTTACTGGGATTTGAATATCTTCAGTAGAACCATCTGGATATGTAATACTTGCGCCAATACTATAAGTATTGTCAGTAGAATTACGTGTAATCGCTCCATTATCCTTCAGATTGATACTCATATCTTGAGTGTTATAGGCTACTTTTACATCCCCTTTTGTAGTAGTGAATGTAAGGTTTTGTTTCATAGCATCAAACTCTGTTTGAGTCACTGCAGCATTACTCAAAGCAATATCTCTTTCAAGACGTTGAGCTGTTATCGTCGGTGTATACTTATTTGCTTGTGTTCTTACCTTGAATAACACACGTGTTGGACTAGTTTTATCATTACGTTTATTTCCATCAACTGTGTGTAAATCATTTCCTGCTGCATCAATTGCGCTTGCGTAACGAGTTACAATTATTTCATCATTATTCCATAATGTTGAACCTGTTCTATATTTATTTAACGTTCCTGTTACTGTTACTGTCTTCGGTGCTGGATATGTCGTATCACCACTCACTGGATATCGTTCATAATCAATACCCACACCACCTAAATCAGCAAAGTTTCCATTATATTCAACAAATCCTACTTGCGATAATTTCCCAGAATTGTCTTTAAACGTTGCGACTGGTAAATTCGTTGTTTCTGTTGGTGTGATGTATACTACACGATTTCCTTCAGCATCTGTTTCCGTATTTTGGAAATCAACTGTAGGGAAGTCAGGGTCTCCATCTTTAGCAACTCCAATTGCTTCGCTACTTTCAAGACTACCACTTGTAGTCATGAAAGCTATAGCTTTTACTGTTGAACCATCTTGAACTAAACGGTCTTTAATTTTAACAGTACCTGTTGCTCCATCAATTGTAATTGGAGTTCCTGAGCCAAATGACCATGTATCTCCATTTTTAGATGCAGTATAGGTTACTTCTCGTGGATTTTCCTGTGTAGTGTAAGTCACTTTTAGACGATTGACATTGGTTTCGTTTGCTTGTGTAATAAGCACATCACCATTATCTTGTGGACTTACCACTGGTGTTTGTGGTTTCACTTCAAAGTTAATGGTTTTCTCAATGTAACGACGTCCATTAAACTCTCTATCGGCATTTCCTGTCACTTCAGTTCCAATGCCGTCAGTTCCTGCATATCCAACTGGGAAGTAGGCTCTTGCTTTCACTACATGACGTCCTGGTGCATCTGGCAAGTTTGTAATAACTGTTCCAGCTTCATTGACCATACGGAAGGTCATACCACTAGGGAAATTACCAGCATCTTGACGATTTGTCCCATCGTTAACCGTTAAGTAGTTATTGGCATCTTCCAGTCTTTGTCCTGCAGTTGCCGGTACGGTAATTGAGGATTGATTTGCTTGAGCTGAACGAGATGGCTCAAAATCTAAATCTACTACTTTTAGACGGAATTTAACTTCTGCTTGGTTTCCTGAATCAACTCCATTGCTTCCATCAGACACCTTAAGTGTTACAGTTGTCAGTCCTAATTGTGCATTCGATGGAATTCTTCCTGTGATAGTATGCGTTCCGACTGAATCTTGTGTTTTTCCAGTCTCTGTTAATGTATCACTAGTTCCATTAAACTGAATTCCACTTGGTAAACCACTTACATACTTAAGGTTTACTCTACCATCTGAGTCATTATCAAAGAATGTTAATGGCAGATTTAGATTAGCTCCACGATAGACAGTCACCACTGGAGAAGTAGACTCTTTATCATTTAATGTTACGACTCTATCAGCATCTGTTCGATTCGTTAATTTAACTGTTGGGGCTACCTTATCTGCATTTTCAACTGGTATTCGAATGTCCTTAGTTGAACCATCTGGATATGTAATAGTTGCTCCTACGTAATATGCACCATTCTCACTCTTAATAGCACCACCATCTTTCATAGCGATATTCATATCTGGAGAATTGTATGCTACTTTAACATCTCCTTTATTTGTAGAGAATGTTAAGTTTGGTTTCATCTTATTAAATTCTTCAGCAGTTACGCGAACATCGTTTGCCGTAAAATCTTTTTTAAGCGTTTGTGTATTGATAGTAGGTTCATATTTAGCTGCTTGCGTCAATACTTTGATGACTACACGATTCGGATTTTGTTTATTGTCCGTAACATTTTTAAACTCATTATCTGCAGCATCTTTGGCATAAACATAACGAGTTACAATATTATCACCGTTACTCCATATACGTCTTGTATTACGATTTTCTCTTGGAAGTTTTCCTGTAATCTCAATGTTAAATGGCGCACTAAACTCAACATTATTTTCACTAGCTTTTTTGTTGTAATCTAAACCAAAGTCCAGATTAGTATTACGTCCATCACCGTGATATAACACAACCTCTCTTAACTTGTTAGAATCATCCCTCACAGTTCCTAAAATTATAGAACTATTCGATAAGTCCTCTGTCGGAGTTACATAAACAACACGCTCTCCATTTTCAAGTGATGTATATTTATCACTAAAAGTAAAGGTCGGTGCAGTCTTCTCACCTGCTAAAGAAGTCCCAGTAGAAACCGTACTCTCCACATTTTGGGCTACTACCTTAGCTGTAACTGCTGTAGTATCTCTTACTTGACGGTCTTTAATTGTGACAGCACCAGATATTGCTTCTATTGTCACTCCATCTGCAGGAGCATTCGTTAATGCCCATGTATTACCAGTCTTAGTAGCTGTTACTGTTCGTTGGTTATTATCTTTATCTGTATAGGTAAAGCTTAAGGTGTTGACATTTGTTTGGTTAGTATGTGATACTACTACATCCCCATTAGCCTCAGCAGTAACAATCGGCGCTGTTGGTTTAACGTCAAATTCAATTTCACGAGTTGTATATGTACGATTTCTAATTTCATCAATTCTATCTCCTATCGCATTAGATGGAGTTGTTGATAAACCATTTGTCGGTACATAAGTTGTTGGGTAGAAGGCTCCCGCTTTTACAAGATATTTCCCAGGTGCAGTGAATGTTAAATTTGTTCTAAATTCATTATTATTTGCTCCAGTAATATAGCGGAATGTCATGTCTCGAGGGAATAAATTATCATTTCTATTTATCCCTGTTCCCAATCCTGTTCCTGTTGTAGCAGTTAAATATTCATTCGGATCTGGAGTTTGCTGATTTAAAGCTACTTCTTTCGTAATTTTCGTAGTACCAGTAGCTTGAGAATATCCACTTTCAAAATCAATATCTAAAACACGAATATTAAATTTAACTTCTTTTTTGTTTCCTTGGTCAACATTCCTACTTGCGGCATCAGATACTTTTAATGTAACTGTATGTACTCCAAGAGTTGCATCTGTTGCCACTCTACCTCTCACAGTATAAGTACCAGGTGTCGTTTCTGTTTTGCCACTTTCGTTAATTGTCGTAGAAGTAGTTGCACTTTCATTACTATTAAACAAGACACCTTTTGGAAGTCCTTCTTTGTAACCAATATTAACTTTACCAGTATTTGCATTATCATAATACTTCAATGGTAATTCAATAGTCGCCCCACGATATACATCAATTGTTGTAGCCGCTGAATCAGTCGTTAATGTAACTTCAGTATTGTTGTTTGCTTTATTTGTTAATTTAACTGTCGGTGCAACCGTGTCTTGAACATTAAATGTAATAGCTGTTCCCACACTTGTTGGGGCATAAATCGTATATGCTTTGCCATCAATTGTCTTTTTAACAGGAGTCGTACTGTTAGGTATATTCACTGTTGCTTTGTATTTAGTAACAGTGCCTACTGTGTCTAATTTTGTATCATTCGCTTTAGTTGTTGTTCCCTCTTTCCAAGAATAGGTAACATTATCCGGAAGATACTTAGACGCTTCAGTTCCTGAGCTATTATCAACCACTTTTAAGTAATCTTGTGGTTTTCCTAGTGTTGAATTAACCGCAACATCTTTAGGAGAATTTTTTGGTTGAATATCTACAACTGTATATTGGAATTTGTATGTTTTTGCATTATTGTTGGCATCACTTACAACAACACTTGCCTCACTTGTCCCAAGAGCTGCGTTCGTGTCAACCAAATTATTAGCTGTTAATTGATAAGATGTTCCGCTTGTAAGATTTGTCTTATCATCATCATTACTTCCGTTTTTATTAAACCATACTCCAGCAGGTCCTCCACTCATCTTGAATGACGATACTGTACCAGAATTATCGCTAACAGTAAATGTAGGATTGAATGTTGCTCCACGATAAAGCACAAAACGATTATCAGCAGCATTTTCAGTCAATGCCTTACCATTCATCGTTACTGTTGGTGCTTCGTTATCTCTAGCAATCACACGATATTTGAAGAAGTATTGTTTATCACCAGTTGAACCATCACTAACCGTTATCGTTGATGTATACGTTCCAGGAGTCCTATCATTAGGAACATTCCCACTAAAGGTAGCTTCAAATGTATTAGACACAGTTGCATTATTATTCGCTCTAAAAGCAGTATTTGCATTAGTAGCCGTTACTCCTGGTGGAAGGTTAGTAATCTGAAATTTAGTAAGATTCCCTATATTGTCAAATGCTTCAATTCGCGGTCTAAACGGTTGTCCCTGCACTACTTCATATAAAGCCGGATCTGCATCATTTCTCGCTTCAGGAAGTTCACTTCCATTTACGATTCTAACTTTAGGTGGCACACCATCTGTTGCCCTTCTTTCATTCGAACCATCAGAAGATATCTCATCTTGGTGTTTGCCATTGTAATCAATCCAGTCACCGTCTACAACAGTTTTTGCAACATATGTTCCAGGTTCCAGTTTAAGAGCATTAAATGTAGCAACTCCATTTGCCCCTGCCGTAGCACTAATAGGTTGTTGATCACTACCTCTCACAGCCGTTAAGGTTTCACCATCTTTTTTATACAGATATACTTTATATCCTTCTGTACCATTAGTAACTTCTACATTTGTCGCAACTCCAGCTGCTCTCGTTAAATCAGTTTTAATAGTAGGTGTTTTAGGTTTAACAACAAAATTTATCGGTGTTGTAGAGGATGAATCATCTGACTTATACCAAGATTTGATAAGATAACGAGTTACACCCGGGCGGTTGGCAATTAGTTTAGCTGCCTGTTCTTTAGTATACTCTTTACCATCAAGAATCCAAGTATAGACAACACCCTCTGAACCATTTTTTGCTAAATTGTTAGCAGCACCTTTACCATCCTCAGTATTAGGATAATCTAAAAAGTGCAGGTAAGATGTCGTATCTATAATATAATTCGTATAGATTCCTGTTGTAATAACACCTTTAGCTTTTTCGGGGTTATTAACTGCAGAACCTTGGGCATACGTATTTCCACCATATATCCCTGCTTGATCACCATAGTTAACTGTAGAATAACGATCTTGTTCTACAAGCATATAGCCATTTCCATAGGCTTGTACTCTGATTTTTTCCGCATTATCTGTCTCTAAGCTAGTTCTAGCATACCAATGGTTAATTAGTTTCCTAGTAGCATCTTCTACTCGCTTAAGACCACCTGCAAAAGTTAAATTCTTCATATCATTTGAACCAGTTGTCTCAAATGATATAACATAAGCATTGTCGTCCCCTGAATTCAATTCAAAAGTATAGACATCACGAACATCATTTTTAATAACTTTGATTTTCTCATCAGAGTATCTTTGTATATTCTTGTCCGTTTCAATTACGGAATCCCTGTTATAGAATCCCCTATTTAAATAACCAGTTCCCGAGGTATGCTCTCTCGCAAGCTCTTCAAGAGTCCCAATTTTAAACTGTTTGGCAGCTGAATTCCCTGGACGAGCTAAAGACACTGCATTTGTTTGATCTTTTGTCCCTTTAGCTACATTTATCAATCCAGCCCCACGGAATGGGTGACCTTCCGAAAGATTTTTAAATGCCGTATCTAAAACAGTTCTAAGTTCGTCTGAAGAACCACTTGTCGATGGACGTTCTAAAATACTACCACCATTTTTGTTAATGGCTTGCACAGAAGCTGAACCACTTTTAAATTGCTGACCTTGCGGAAGCGTGAAGTAAACCTTATTGGTTCCTAATGTTTTATGATTGTTATTGACCACAATTTGCCAAGACAATCCAGTTTTAGTAGGTCTGACATCAATATGAAATGCCTGATATGCCTCTGTTATTTCTCCGCCTTCATAGTAAAGATTCCCTACTCCACCTTTTGAGTAGAATACATAGCTATACTTAGGATAAGGCGAACCATTCTGACCACTTTCAAAGAAGTAGCCTGTCTTAGAAGCATAGTCTGCATTTTCTACACCTCGACCACTTGCACGATTTTCATTTAGTGCACGTCTCGTACGTGTTTGTGCACCTGCTGGCATCGAGCGGAAACCTGACCATCCTGTAGCGTTGGTACGCGGTTGGATGGTTACATTGTTTTCACTTGGAGTTGCAGACTCTGCTGGATTTACAGGTCCTGTTACCTTTCCTCTATTAGCCTCTTTTTCAGAGAGGACTCCTTCGATCAGTTCACGTGATTTTTTCAGGTCTGCTAAGGCAGCACTAAAGTCTTCTTGGCTAATAGTGTCACCTTTAGAGAAGGCTTCGTTGAACTTATCAGCAGCTGCCTTGGCTGCTTGGATTTTATCTGCCGATGCTCCGTTAGCTCGGAGTTGATTAGTGATAAACTCTAACTCATCTTTTAGTCCATAAACACCATTTTCACCTTCTGTATTTGTGTAGGTTGGGAGCGTCTGTGGAGTAGCTTGAGTGCTAGCTCCAGAACCTGTTGAGTCTCCTCCAGCAGATGGCGTAACTTGATTTTCATCTGGTGTAGGCTCGCTCAAAGCTCTTCTACGACCTTTTCCTCCACTTGTTTGCGCAGTCGTAGCTCCCTCTGGAGTAGCGAGTCCAGTAGATGTCAGACCTGCTTTTTCCAAGATTGTTGGAGTTTCTAAGCTAGGTGTCAAGGCTTGATTGACACGGCTCGTAAGCTCAGCCATCAGTCTTGCTTGCTCATCAACCTGCGCTTGTGTCGCTTTAGGGTCGCTCAAAACTGCATTAGCTGCTGCTAGACCAGCTTCCACTTCATCGTGGAGAGCCTTCATTGAGCTAAGCGTTAGTTTTGCCAACAAAGCTTGCAGATTCCCTTGAGTCGATTTGGCTGCTGTCGTATCAGCGACGGTCGGCTGTTCTTGCTCTTTTACTTCTCCTGCTTGAGAAGGTTCTTGGTTAGCTGAATTTGTCTCGGACTGAGCAGAGTTAGACTCAGCTCCTGCTTGCCCTTGATTGGTTCCCTCAGCTGGAGCTTCTTGCGTTTTCACCTCATCAGGTGCTTTGAGTTCAGCTGGCTGGTCAGTTAGAACCTTGTTCGAGTCTCCCTCATCCGAGGACGCCGGATTTCCATCTGCATTGCCATCAGAACCTGCCGTAACGACATCACTTGCCGTAGCTTGAGTGATGGGTTCATGCGCTGCTACTGCCCCGTTAGCAAAGAACATCAATGCCGCAACCGCGACACTGGCAGCACCAAAGTGGTATTTTCGAATCGAATATCGGAAAACCTTTTCTTTGTTATATTTTCCAAAGTCCATGAAATCTTTCTCCTTTTTTGTAAGTTGTTTTGAAAACAAAATAGCCTTATCATCTTCAAACTCACATGATATTAAATAGTATTGATAGCACTATTTAACCCACTGCACCCAGTGTACAGTCTAGTAATAATTATACCATACCCCCCCCCCCCCGAATTTACCAGCTAATCATCCAAAAATCTTGATTTTTAGAGAATTTTTTAGTATGTGTTTATTATATTGATTATAGGTATACACTTTTTTGATTTATTTCCTAGAAACTAATAACTTTTCTATATCTTTATTTATGAAATTTTTAGTATAATAATAGTTATAATCGGCTGATTTTTAACAGTATGAATATATTGAATCGAATTTAGAAACCAAGTATGAATCCGGATTTTAGTTTGAAAAACCTCCCTATTTTTTATTGGAAGAGCTTATCATCAGTTTCTAAAAAATGTCTCAGACTTATACTAGACTTGTTCGATACCTATTTGCAGCAAGATTAAATGGTTAGCTGGTTAGAAATTGAATTGTTCAGCTTTTATTTCATCTCACTATCCCCTATTCCTAGAGCCACAATCTCCTTATTCCTTCCTTTGACGATTCTCATCTCCAAAATCACTCCTATCCCTAGACCGCTTTCAGCCCTTACTTCATGATAATCAAGCTTGGAAATATAATAGATTGAAATAGAATATGAACAAATTGATAAGGGGATTTTAAAATAATTTCTAACAATATTTTAAAAGCCCCTTGTACTATCCCAGCTTCAGCTCATTATATTTGTTCTAAATCCATCGATTATCATTCTACTCTTATCCTCAATCTAAGATTAGTATTTTTAGCTATCCTACATAAGTCTCCTAGCTTGCTTTTTGATTTTTGTTTATAGGATATTGAATTTGGAATAGTTCACTAGTACTTCTAAAACATTAATAGAAATTACTTTGACTTTCCTGACTGATTTGTTCAGTTCTTATTTCATTCATATATGCTATGCATTAACCGATAGCGGATACCTACGGAGAACTTGCCACTCAGATGTAGGACCTGCCCATCATACAAAAAAACAGACTTCATCCCACAAAGAGATAAAATCTGTTACTATTTTCTACACGATATTTCCTAATTTTTAATCCAGCAGTTGGTCTGCCTGACTGATGGCTCGCTCGGGGTGCTGGGTAAAGGGTTTGTTCCCGAAAAACTCCAACCATGGTTTACGAACCTCGTCTTTGCTGGTTTCTCTGTATTTTTCAATTCTTATTTATAATGGTCTTTCAATAATTCTTCAAACTCAGAGACAGTCACGCCTAATTGCTGACTGGCAACCTCGGAAGTCAGAAGTCCTTGACGGACCATATCTAGGAAGGCAAAAAGTTTTCCACGCTCTAAACCTTGTTCAATACCTTCTGCACGACCTCTCTCCAACCCTTTTTCTTCAGCTTGTTCCAAGGCATAGTCATGAGCGAGTAAGGCTTGTTCTTCTCGCATACGTAGTTGGCTAAACATTTTCCTGTCCTCCTCGGACCAGCTCTTGTAGTCCAGTAGTTGATCTGCTTGGCTGATGGCTCGCTCGGGTTCTTGGGTAAAGGGCTTGTTGCCGAAAAACTCCAACCATGGTTTACGAACCTTGTCTTTGCTGGTTTCTCTGTATTTTTTGAGTTCCAAGAACGCCATCTTGACCAGATGGTTTTCTTGTCCATTGTTTGTAATTGTTAAAATCTCACCTGTCGTGTCCTCGCGCATACTAAAGCTATGGAAAGCCAAGTCATCTGAAAAGTAATTGCTATCCACAATGGCAATTGCGTATACTGGTGCGATATGTTTGTAACTCTGATGAGTATCACCTTCTCGTTGGCGAACTTTTTCAAGATTTTGATTGACCTGACTGCACAGGTAAGCCCATAAACGATTGATGAAAAAATTCTGATGATGTACCTGAATTTCAATAATAACCTGTGTCCCATTGTCCAACTCCGCTAAAACATCTATACTGGTGTAGAAATCCTGTGCCGAGTAGGGTAAAGAAGGCAAGACGTGAATATTGCTTCCCTCCAAAATGGTCACATTTTTGGCTGGCAAGTCCAGCATATCGCGAATAAATTGACAAGTGATTTCTGGATTACTAAAGATTTTCTTAGCAACCAAATCGTTAGTTGGGCTGATGCCCGGATGTCTTAGAATCATCCTTTTCCTCCTTCTATTATAGCACATTTTTTAATCTAATTTACTAGATTTGATGCTTCTATCTATTTATTCGTAAAAGAAAGCTTTTCTTCAGAAGAAAGCTAATCGCTTATTTGAAATTTTTTCTCCTCTGTTGGATAGTCTCGTCCATCTATGTTATAATGAAAGAAGGATTTAAAATCGGAAAAGGAGTATCTATGCTTAAATTAGGTGTCATCGGAACAGGTGCTATCAGCCATCACTTCATAGAAGCAGCCCATGCTAGTGGAAAATACCAGCTGGTCGCAGTCTATTCTAGGAAACTTGAAACCGCAGCAACCTTTGCTTCTCACTATGAGAATATCCAACTATTCGATCAATTAGAGGACTTCCTCAAGTCTTCCTTTGATGTAGTCTATATTGCCAGTCCAAACTCCTTGCATTTTGCTCAGGCAAAAGCTGCCTTGTCTGTTGGTAAACACGTCATTCTTGAAAAGCCAGCTGTCACTCAGCCACAAGAATGGCTGGATTTAAGACATACAGCTGAGAAAAATCACTGTTTTATCTTTGAAGCAGCTCGCAATTACCATGAAAAAGCTTTCACTATCATCAAAAACTTTTTAGCAAACAAACAAATTTTGGGAGCAGATTGCAACTATGCCAAGTATTCTTCCAAAATGCCAGATTTGTTGGCTGGACTGACACCAAATGTCTTTTCAGCCCGTTTTGCTGGTGGAGCTCTTATGGATTTGGGGATTTATCCTCTCTACGCTGCCGTTCGTCTCTTTGGAAAGGCTGAGGACGCGACTTACCAGGCTCAACATCTTGACAATAGCATTGACTTAAATGGAGATGGTATCCTCTTCTACCCTGACTTTCAAGTTCATATTAAGGCTGGGAAAAACATTACTTCCAATCTTCCTTGCGAGATTTATACGACAGATGGTACCTTGACCCTCAACACGATTGAGCATCTTCGCTCAGCCATTTTTACCGACCACCAAGGCAATCAAGTCCAGCTCCCTATTCAACAGGCTCCTCATACGATGACTGAGGAAGTCGCTGCATTTGCACAGATGATTCAGCAACCAGACCAGACACTCTACCAGACTTGGCTGGATGATGCAGGCTCTGTTCATGAGCTACTATATACCATGCGCCAGACTACTGGCATTAGATTTGAGGCAGAAAATGAAAACCAAACTACCGACTGAGTGGCAAGAACTGAGCGACCAACTCGGTTTCCAAGAATTCACCCCCATTCAAACTCAACTATTTGAGCCCCTTCTTGCTGGAGAAAACCTCCTAGGAGTGAGCCCAACAGGAACTGGTAAGACCCTAGCTTACCTCCTACCAAGTCTTCTCAGACTACAAAAGAAAAAAGCCCAGCAACTCTTGATTCTAGCACCAAATACAGAGCTTGCTGGACAGATTTTTGATGTATGTAAAACGTGGGCTGAAGCTATCGGTTTGACAGCCCAACTCTTCCTATCAGGTTCAAGCCAGAAACGCCAGATTGAACGCCTAAAAAAAGGACCAGAAATTCTGATTGGAACCCCTGGCCGTATCTTTGAACTAATTAAATTGAAAAAAATCAAGATGATGAATGTGGAAACTATCATCCTGGATGAATTTGACCAATTACTAGATGATTCTCAGATTCACTTTGTTGAAAAAATCACTCACTACGCACCGCGTGACCACCAACTCATCTACATGAGTGCCACGACCAAGTTTGACCAAGAAAAGATTGCACCTAACACACGTACCATTGATCTCTCTGACCAAAAACTGGACAACATCCAACATTTCTATATGCAGGTAGACCAACGTCACCGAGTGGATATGCTACGAAAACTGGCTCATGTGGAGGATTTCCGCGGTCTTGTCTTCTTTAACAGCCTATCAGACCTTGGAAGTGCAGAAGAAAAATTACAGTATCGGGAGATCCTAGCTGTTTCCCTCGCTAGTGATGTCAATGTTAAATTTAGAAAAGTCATCTTAGAAAAGTTTAAAGACAAGCAACTGACCCTACTCCTTGCAACAGACCTTTTGGCTCGAGGGATTGATATCGATAGCCTAGAATGCGTCGTAAACTTTGATGTTCCTAGAGATATTGAAACCTACACTCACCGCGCTGGCCGTACTGGTCGTATGGGCAAGGAAGGTTATGTTATCACTCTCGTCACTCATCCAGAAGAACTTAAAAAACTCAAGAAATTTGCGAGCGTACGTGAAATTGTCTTGAAAAATCAAGAACTCTATATTAAATAAAGCCCCATTGCTCTATACATATCCAGTGTATAGAGCTTTTTTATAAGCAATTCAATTTTATACTCTTCGAAAATCTCTTCAAACCGCGTCAGCTTCGCCTTGCTGTATGTATATGATACTGACTTCGTCAGTTCTATCTATAACCTCAAAACGGTGTTTTGAGCTGACTTCGTCAGTTCTATCTGCAACCTCAAGACAGTGTTTTAAGCTGACTTCGTCAGTCTTATCTACAACCTCAAAAACATATTTTGAGCTGACTTCGTCAGTTCTATCTGCAACCTCAATACAGTGTTTTGAGCTGACTTCGTCAGTTCTATCTACAACCTCAAAACGGTGTTTTGAGCTGACTTCGTCAGTTCTATCTGCAACCTCAAAACGGTGTTTTGAGCTGACTTCGTCAGTTCTATCTGCAACCTCAAGACCATGTTTTGAGCTGACTTCGTCAGTCTTATCTACAACCTCAAAACAGTGTTTTGAGCTGACTTCGTCAGTTCTATCTGCAACCTCAATACAGTGTTTTGAGCAGCCTGCAGCTAAAACTTCCTAGTTTGCTCTTTGATTTTCATTGAGTATTAGTTCAATACCTGAAAAAAAGAACCTTGCAAAGCAAGATTCTTTCAGTGTCTGACTTAAATAATTGTTCTTCTGGGAACTAAATCGAATTAAGCTTCGATTTCTGTAACCATACCTGAACCAACAGTACGTCCACCCTCACGGATAGAGAATGTAGTACCTTGTTCTACGGCGATTGGGTGGATCAACTCAACGTCGATTGTCACGTTATCACCAGGCATTACCATTTCAGTACCTGCTGGAAGTTCGATTGAACCTGTAACGTCAGTAGTACGGAAGTAGAATTGTGGACGGTAGTTGTTGAAGAATGGAGTGTGACGTCCACCTTCTTCTTTAGTAAGGATGTAGACTTCACCTTTGAATTTAGTGTGTGGGTTGATTGAACCTGGTTTAGCAATAACTTGTCCACGTTCGATTTCGTCACGTTGAACACCACGAAGAAGGACACCTACGTTATCTCCGGCAAGACCTTCGTCAAGTTGTTTACGGAACATTTCAACACCAGTAACAACTGCTTTTTGAGTTTCTTCTTTGATACCAACGATTTCGATTTCGTCGTTGACTTTAACGATACCACGGTCGATACGTCCTGAAGCAACTGTACCACGTCCAGTGATTGAGAATACGTCTTCGACTGGAAGAAGCAATGGTTTGTCAGTGTCACGTTCTGGTTCTGGGATGTACTCATCAACTGTGTTCATCAATTCCATAACGATGTCTTCGTATTTAGAGTCACCTTCAAGAGCTTTAAGAGCTGAACCTTGGATAACTGGAAGATCGTCACCTGGGAAGTCGTATTCTGACAATAGGTCACGGATTTCCATTTCAACCAATTCAAGCAATTCTTCGTCGTCAACCAAGTCAACTTTGTTCATGAAGACGATAAGGTGTTTAACACCAACTTGACGTGAAAGAAGGATGTGTTCACGAGTTTGTGGCATTGGTCCGTCAGTTGAAGCTACTACAAGGATAGCTCCGTCCATTTGAGCGGCACCAGTGATCATGTTTTTAACGTAGTCCGCGTGTCCTGGAGCGTCGATGTGAGCGTAGTGACGTTTTTCAGTTTCGTACTCAACGTGCGCAGTGTTGATTGTGATACCGCGTTCGCGTTCTTCTGGAGCAGCATCGATAGACGCATAGTCTTTAGGTTGGTTAACTGATGAAGGCAAGCGACGTGCCAAAACAGTTGTGATAGCTGCAGTTAGGGTAGTTTTACCGTGGTCAACGTGTCCGATAGTACCAATGTTAACGTGTGGTTTACTACGATCGTATTTTTCTTTTGCCATTTGAGTAAAAGCCTCCAATAAAATATATTTTATAGATAGACAGTAGGCAATACAGTCTAACTTTCCTTACTATTTTATCAAATTTCAGCTAAATTGCAAGTGTTTTACAACGTTTTTGTGAATTATTCTTGGTAAAAATTTAACTAACTATATAGAAAGTACTAAATAGACTTATCCTTCGAGGAGTTTTCAGCATTATTCATCCACTCACTTGCTGAAAATGCAAACAGTCTCTGGTTTATACTACAAAAGCAAACTAGGAAGCTAGGTATAAGTTATTCACAACATCAGTTTAATACTCTTCGAACATCTCTTCAAACCACGTCAGCGTCGCCTTACCGTAGGTATAGTTGAGACTGGTCAAAAAGTCTTTGCAATCAGAAAAACATATAGTATCAGGTCTTGAGAAATCTTGGTACTATGCGTTTTATGGGAAGATTTACTTCATTTTCTCCTAAAGTCGAGTTTTTGCCAAACCTCTTCATCTACAACCTCAAAACATTATTTTGAGCTGACTTCGTCAGTTCTATCTACAACCTCAAAGCAGTGCTTTGAGCAACCTGCGGCTAGCTTCCTAGTTTACTCTTTGATTTTCATTGAGTATAAGATTGCAGATAAAACGATAAGGACGTCGGTCGAAGAATAGCCCCCCCTAATCGCTTATTTTATGGCAAAATGAAATAAAAACTGAACATCTTGTTAAGGAAGGCAAATCAATTCCTCACAATGTTTGAGAAAGAAGGGCTGACTATTCCAACTTCAACCAACTATAAAGCAGACTTACAAGATAGGGAACCCATCTCCGATAATATATAGTAGAATGAAAACTGCACAATTTGATTGGGGAATTCAAACCAATTTCTCACAATGTTTTAGAAACAAGGATCTATTATTTCAACTGCAAGCTACTATAGCCCATTAAAGCTGAATAGCCCACTGAGACTTCTAAACCACTGCTGGAGAGAAGTTTGTTTAGACTTTCTTTCATTTCCTAGAAAATCAAAAAGAGAGAACCAATCTGATCCTCTCTTACTTATAGATGGTGCTCACTCAAATGTTAAAGGAGCTATTTCTTAGAGATAAAGGAATTTGAATACAGCTACTGCCGCAATTGCTGCTACAATAGGTGCTACTACTGGTACCCAAGAATACCACCATTTTGAATCGCCTTTATGCTCACCAAGAACTGATTTTGGAAGGAAAGCATGAAGGAGACGTGGTCCCAAGTCACGGGCTGGGTTCAAGGCAGGTCCTGTAGGTCCACCAAGTGATGTTACCAAGGCCATAACGAGGAATCCAAGTGCCAAGTGAGCTACAGAAAGTCCTGAAGCAGTGTGTGGAGCCACCTGTGCTTTAATAGCCAAGTCAGAAAAATCAACTGTTTGTCCTGCTTGTGTTGCCATTTGTTTCATGTATTGAAGCACTTCAGCACCAAAGAAGTTTTTAGTCAAACCAAGAGCTGCAAAGAACAAAACAAATGAACCAACAAACTCGTTTACAAAACCATTAACAGTTGCTGCATAGCGACTTTCTTTTGTACCATGGTCAATACTTGAAATAGTTGAGAAAGTTCCCAAGATGTTATTTGAGTTTTCAGTTTTCAAGTAGAATGGGCGGTGTGTTGCCACAACCAAGGCTTGACCAAAGATAGCCCCCAAGACTTGCGCGATAATGTAAGGTACCACTTGTGCCCAAGGGAAAAGACCGCTAACTGCAAGTCCTAGAGTGAAAGCAGGGTTGATGTGGTTCCCAGATACGTTACCAAACATCAAGGCTGGGATCATAACCCCCATACCATAACCAACAGCGATGACGATCCAGCCACTTTGGTGACCTTTCGTACCTTTAAGTTCAACGTTGGCAACTGCACCATTCCCAAGAATGATCAAAATGGCAGTTCCCAAAAATTCAGTGGCATACTTTAGTGCCCATGTGAAATCCATTTGCTAGATTCTCCTTAAAATTTTTTAGACATTCCTTATTTTATCAATTTTTACCCTATTTAGCAACTAGTTTCTGGAAAGATTTTTTAAAAATAATACTCTTCGAAAATCTCTTCAAACCACGTCAACGTCGCCTTGCCGTATGTATATGATACTGACTTCGTCAGTCTTAT
>NZ_VMLD01000012.1:19465-32016 GCF_013276485.1 Streptococcus sp. 4886
TATCTGCAACCTCAAAACGGCTATCTTGGGCTAGGTAAGACAGAGAAATATCTTTTTTCTTATTGATTTCTCCGCTAGTTGGCTCCTCTTCTCCAACTAAAATCTTCAAAAGAGTAGACTTACCTGCACCATTTTTCCCAACAAGGGCAATCCGATCTCGTTCATCAACCTGCAGGTTGATATTATCAAAAAGAACCTCTCCTGCAAAAGAACGTTCAATTTTATTAGCTTGTAAAATAATCATACAAGTAGTATAGCATGTTTCCCTAAGGCATTCAAGACAATCGTCTTAACCCAAATATCCTAGAAAAACCGGCTCTGCTTATTCTTGGTATTAAAAAGTATTTGGATTATAAACTCTACTTATTTTTTTGCAAGATAGCTAGCTAAACATTTTCGCTCGTTTACAAGAGTGACTCAAACTCAGCGACAGTCATTCCTAACTGCTGGCTGGCAAATTCAGAAGTTAAAACATGTTGACGAACCATGTCTAAGAAGGCAAAAAGTTTTCCACGTTCTAAACCTTGTTCTAAACCTTGTTCTAAACCCTGTTCAACCCCCTCAGCCCTAGCGGTTTCCAAAGCATAGTCCTGTGCTAACAAGGCTTGTTCTTCGCGCATACGTAGTTGACTAAACATTTTTCTGTCCTCCTCGGACCAGCTCTTGTAGTCCAGCAGTTGGTCTGCTTGGCTGATGGCTCGCTCGGATTGTTGAGTAAAGGGCTTGTTCCCAAAAAACTCCAACCACGGCTTGCGAATGCTATCTTTGCTGGTTTCTCTATATTTTTTTAGTTCTTATTTGTGATGGTCTCTCAATAGTTCTTCAAACTCAGTGACAGTCATTCCTAACTGCTGGCTGGCAAATTCAGAAGTTAAAACATGTTGACGAACCATGTCTAGGAAGGCAAAGAGTTTTCCACGTTCAAGTCCCTGTTCAATGCCCTCAGCTCGTCCACGTTCAAGTCCTTGTGCTAAACCTTTTTCGATGCCTTGTTCAATCCCCTCTGCACGACCACGTTCAAGTCCACGCTCTAAACCTTTTTCCTCAGCTTGTTCCAAAGCATAGTCCTGTGCTAACAAGGCTTGTTCTTCACGCATACGTAGTTGACTAAACATTTCCCTATCCTCCTCGGACCAGCTCTTGTAGTCCAGCAGTTGGTCTGCTTGGCTGATGGCTCGCTCGGGTTCTTGGGTAAAGGGCTTGTTGCCGAAAAACTCCAACCAGGGCTTGCGAACCTTGTCTTTGCTGGTTTCTCTATATTTTTTTAGTTCTAAGAACGCCATCTTAACCAAATGGTTTTCTTGACCGTTACTTGTGATGGTTAAGACTTCACCCGTCGTGTCTTCGCGCATACTGAAACTGTGGAAAGCTAGATCATCTTGGAAATAATTACTATCCACAATAGCTATTGCGTAAACAGGTGCGATGTGTTTGTAGCTCTGGTGGGTATCACCTTCTCGCTGGCGAATTTTTTCTAGGTTTTGATTGACTTGACTGCATAGATAAGCCCACAAACGATTAATGAAAAAATTCTGATGATGAACTTGAATTTCGATGATAACTTGCGTTCCATTATCTAACTCCGCCAAGACGTCTATACTTGTATAGAAGTCCTGAGCCGAGTAAGGCAGGGAAGGCAAGACGTGAATATTGCTTCCCTCTAAAATGGTCACATTTTTAGCTGGTAAGTCCAGCATATCGCGAATAAATTGACAAGTGATTTCTGGATTGCTAAAGATTTTCTTAGCAACCAAGTCATTGGTTGGGCTGATGCCCGGATGACGTAATATCATATTTCTTCTCCTCTCATTATAGCACATTTTTTAATCTAATTTACTAGATTTGATGCTTCTATCTATTTATTCGGAAAAAGAATAGAAAAAACAAAAGAAATCTCAAACTTTATAGCAAAATGAAATAAACTCTGAACAAATAGGATAGTAAAGTCGAATCAATTTCTAGCAATGTTTTATAAGTTATAATGTTCTATTCTGAATTTAAGATAACATATAATTTAAAGAGACTGGACCAAAACTCAACTTCCGGAAAAAATGAAGTAAATCTTCCCACAATAAAACGCATAGTCTCAAGTTTTTCAATACCTGATACTATGCGTTTTTCTGATTTGAGAGACTTTTTTCTCAGCCTCTTCTTAATCTTAGCTTTTCTCCACCCCACTACAGTTGACAATGAGCCAAAAAAAGAAGATGACGAATCATCTTCTTAAAAACTATGAGTTTTTAGTCTTCTTTTTTCTTGAAGAATCCTAGTCCTAGACCAGCTAACAAGGTCATGATACCAGCGCTAGCCAAGCTAGCATTAGCTTCTGTACCTGTGTTTGGCAATTCTGCTTTATCAGATGTTTTCGTAGATGTTACACTATCTACTGTCTTTTCTGATGTAGCTGTAGCCACTGCTTCACCTTTTTGTTCTGAAACTTTAGATGGTGCTGGGCTTGGAGTTTGGTCTTTTGGAGCAGGAGTTTGAGCTTGCTTGGTTCTAAACACATGAACTGTCAAGTTATCTCCTTCACGGTGACTCTCAACAAATTCATAGCCTGGAACTTCACCTGCTTCTTGCTTATCAACTGATGGCACTTTCAAGTCTTTTCCGTTTTCATCGCGCCATACTGTACGAACCGCTGGAGTTTCAGCTTTGTTTGGTTTTTCTGGCGTTGAAGTTGATGGCGAACTTGATGGAGTCATTGGATGACTAGTTGGGCTTTCTGGTAAAATTGGGGTTCCATTCGCTACTTTCTCAAATGTATGCGTCAAAATACCTTCTTCTAAGCGACTAGATAGCCACTTGTAGCCTGCAATTTCGCCAGCCTGTACTTTTTTGCCAACTACTTTTTCCTTAATCTCCTTACCTGCTGTATCTACCCATAGCGTTACTGGATGCTCTGGGTTTGCTTCTTCGATTGATAAAGCAGCGTATACAAACGGAGTATAAGCACTCGTTTTATGCTTGGCTTGAGCTTGGACTTTTTCTTTATTGACAACTGATTCTCGTGGAATGGTTACAGTACCTGTTTTCTTGTCTAATGTAACATTTTCAGGTTGTTTGTCTAAAGTCCATTCACCAGTAGGTTGCTTGGTAAGAGTTAGAACTTCATTACCAGAGCCATCACTCTTAGGATACGTAATTCTCACTGTATCCGCATCTTTCTTAGGTGCTTTGACTTCGATGCTTGCTTTATTCGCTTCTTCCACAATAGCGATAGTCGGCGGAGCTACCTTAAGATTTGGTTGGTCTTCAGGCTCAGATGGTTGACCTGGTTGTTCTGGTTGTGGAGTCTCTGGTGTTTCTACTACTTTCGGTTTTGTTCCAACTGTAATAATTTCTTCTTTTGGTTCTTCTCTTACTACTGTTGGCTTGTTTTCTGTCACAGTTCCGTTGTTTGGATCCATTGTGTACGTTGTAGTTGTTGTTTCTTTTCCTTTTACTCCCACTTGTGTAGTTTCTCGATAATCCTTATCTTTTGTATTATCTTCTACATAACGTGTTGTAAATGGTAGTTCTTTTTCTTCTACTTTCGGTTTTGTTCCAACTGTTATAATTTCTTCTGTTGGTTGTTCTGTATCCGTTGTTGGAGCATTTTCTGTGACTGTACCATTCGTTGTATCCAACGTATAAGTAGTTGTTTTTGTTTCCTTACCCTTAACACCTTGTTGAGTTGTTTCTCGATAATCTTTGTCTTTGGTTTTATCTTCTACATAGCGTGTTGTAAATGGTAATTCTTTTTCTTCTACTTTCGGTTTTGTTCCAACTGTTATAATTTCTTCTGTTGGTTGTTCTGTATCCGTTGTTGGAGCATTTTCTGTGACTGTACCATTCGTTGTATCCAACGTATAAGTAGTTGTTTTTGTTTCCTTACCCTTAACACCTTGTTGAGTTGTTTCTCGATAATCTTTGTCTTTGGTTTTATCTTCTACATAGCGTGTTGTAAATGGTAATTCTTTTTCTTCTACTTTTGGTTTTGTTCCAACTAAAACAACTTTATTAACAGGTTTTTCTGTTTCCTCTGTTGTAGATGGATTCGCAGTACGTGCACCTGTCTCTGGATTGACTGTATAGGTAGTTGTCGTTGTAGAAGTACCTTTTTTACCAGGAGTTTTTTCTATTTGATGTCCTGCAACATCTTGATCATTTGGCTCATAAATCGTTTTAAAATCAATCTCATTGGTTGTGACTGTTGGCTTTGTACCAACTTCATAGATGTCATCGTCTTTATTAGCTGTGTCTCCTTTATTCACATGAATACGATAATACTTAGATAAGACAACTGTTCCATCTTCTTTTACAACATTTTCGTCTGCCTCTGGATTGACTGTTATCGGTTTATTGGCATCTACAATAGTATCTTGATCATCAATCATACCATCAGCTCTATCTGGTTTACCATCGTTATTACTATCATATGTCTCAGTAATATTCGTTACCCCTGAATCAACACGATGAGGATATTTAGGGTCAATTTCACTTATTCTAGGTTCCTTAAAACCTGACCCATCTGTAAGATCGTCACCTGCATGCTCATTTATAGTAGCAGCATCCTCTCTTTTATATTTCTCATCAGTTTGACGATCTTCGTTTTCATCATATAATTTTGTGAATAAATTTTCTAGTTCATTTCCTTCTTCTTCAAAATAACCATCTATTTCACTTTTACTCAGATTATCAGCTTCTTCAGCTTTTAAGATAAAACTTCTACCATCATGACCTTTATGTTTCAATACAGGATCAGTACTTTCAATCTTGTCATTTCCTACATATTTTTTCCCTTTAGGAATTCGTACTTCATACCCATCTGCGTTACTACTTAAATCTGTAATATCCTGAGGCTCTCCCCCCGATTCATTACCTGAAGCGTAGACTACATTAGGTGCCATTATTGCAACACCACCTAGGGTAAGGACAGTAGCCACCACGCAGGAACCGAAAACTTTTCCGATTTTGCGTAGAGCATACTTTTTATTCTTAGTTGATTTTCTTGTCATATTTTCCTCAATTTAATATTTATTTTAGTTTATAGATTGTTAACTCCGAGCCAAAAGCCAGATAACTCATCCAACTTTTGGCAAGAAGCAACGTTTTTATATTATTCGGATTCATCTTCTTTTTTCTTGAAGAATCCTAGTCCCAAACCTGCTAACAAGGTCAACAATCCTGCCCCAGCTAAGCCAGCATTAGCCTCTGTACCTGTATTTGGCAACTCCTCTCTCTTACCTGTCTCATAAGTCGGCACTTCTGGATCTGGACTCACTGGAGTTTCAGGTCTTGGAGTATCTGGTTCTGGTATTGGAGTCTCTTGATTTGGTAGTTCTGGGCTTGGAGTAGGAGCACTTGGATGCTCTGGATTTGGTTGTGGTCTCGGCTCCTCAGGTCTATCTGGAATTGGTTCGTTAGGGAGAACTGGCGGTATCTTTTCAAATCTATGAATCGTAATACCTTCCTCCGTTACAGTTGTAATATATCTGTATCCTGGAATATTTCCAGCTTCATGAGTACCTGGTTGATCTGGTTTAAGTGGATTACCATCTTTATCAAACCAGACTGTAATTTTATATTCTGGCTTATCTACAGATGGAGAACCTGCAAAGAAAATATGTGTGACTTTATTTCCTTCCAAACGACTTTCCAACCAAACATGATTTGCAATTCGACCTTTTTCATGTAAACCATTTTCAGTTGGTCTTAAGACATTTCCATTTACGTCAATCCATTCTGTTGTTCCTTCAAATTTAGGTACATCAAGAATATTCGGCATAACACTAACAATCTTACTTTGTTTGTATTTATGTTTTGTTTGCGTATCTACCCATGTCTTCGGTTGAACTTGTTCACTTGGAATATAAACACGACCATTCGTCGGATTGATAGTCACTCCAACTGGAGATTTTTCAATTTTCCACGTACCATCTTTATCTTTCTTCGTAACGATAGTTTCTTTTTCAGTACTGTTTCGTTTTGTAAATGTAATAGATAAAGTATCAGCATCTTTATTTGGCACGTCAACTTCTACAGTATTACCGCTTGGACGTTCGACAATTCTCGGTGTCGGTGGAATAACATAGATTTGACGTAACTTCACAACAAAGACTTGAGACGGATCTTTTCCTTCTTCATCTTTTACGTTGTCAAATGTCGCTCCATCTTTCAGAGGATTGTCTACTAACTCGTAGTCACCATTATTAACTGGGTCACCTGTTAGTTTCTTCAATGTATCATTAAAGTTTTCTGTTGGGATTTTCTCTCCAGTTTTACCTGTCAGCGACATCCTTGAAGCAACAAGCTCCGTTTCTTTTCCATCTTCGCCTATGACAACAAATTTGACAATAGCTCTTTGTCCATCTGGTGTATACTTGATTGGTGTATCCATCTTAGGATCATTTGGCGTTTCTGGAACCGGTGGCACCTTATATCCTTTTTCTGGATGTTCTGGATCTATAGGTACTAATGGAGTTCCGTTTGGTGTCTTAGGTGTATAGCCTGGAACGTATGGAATCACTGGCACTTTCGGTACTGGTTGCCCTGGTTGTGGCGGAGTGGTTGGATAATCTGGAGTTTTAGGCTTAGTTGGATCATCTGGATCATTTGGATACGGAATTGGTGTCGGTTCTTCTTTTCCTGGTACTTTTGGCACCCATGAACCGATTTTTCTGTATTCAACTACTTCTTCTATTGAATCAGATTCTGGCGTTACCTCTTTAGAAGGTACTGACACTTTATTTGCTAAATATCCTTCTAAAACTGGTGTATCTACTTTAGGGAACTCTTGTTTTTCATGATTCCAAGTTCCAATTTCCGTTAAACCTGTTGTTAGATTAGTTGTTGTATCTCTTGAAAACTCAACCTTATCTACTTTCATCGTGATTTTTTCCGTGTTAAGTTCTGTTCTGACTTCTTTTCCATCTTGAACATCAACTTTAACGTATTTAATTGTACGTGTTACAGTTGTAGACTCTTTATCAGCTGAGATTTTTTCTCTTACTACTAATTTATATGTCTGAGTCGGTTCTTGTTTTCCAGCGTCAGACTCTGTATCATATTTTGTAGTTGCAGTTAGTGGATTTACTGTATCTACAATGTATCCACGATTTCTTAGTGAAGTTATCTTAGCATCAACAGAATTTTTATCAGTTTCTTTAACCGTTTCTCCTGATTTGCCGTTAAATTCTAATTTTTCATTGTCTAGTGGCACTTCTACCCCTGTAGTTACATTAACTACTTTAATTAAAATCTTTTGTGGATTTCCTTCATAAGTAATCGGTGTATTCGTTTCTGGTGTTTTAGGTAAATCTGGAACTTTATATCCTTTTCCTGGATGTTCTGGTTCTACTGGTACCAACGGTTTCAGTGGGTTTGTATTTGGATCTACTGGTTTTGTTGGGTCCGTAGGAACCATTGGTGTGTATCCTGGTACGTATGGAATTACTGGCGGTTCCGGTGTATTCGGATCCTTTGGAATTCCTGGCTCAGGGTATACTGGTGTTCCAGGTTTTGTTGGATCTGTTGGGTGATTTGGATATGGTTTAGGTTCAAAATTACTTCCATCTGGTGGCGTTACGCCTGTTGGAGGTGTTAATACCCATGACCCAATTTTTCTGTATTCAACTGTCACCTCATATGATTCTGTAGCAGGTTGAACAGTTTATTTTCTACAGATGCGACATTTGCAAGGTAGCCATCTAATACAGGTGTATCAACTTTTAATAACTCTTTTGTTTCAGCATCCCAATTGCCAAATTTTGTTATATATGTTGTCAAACTAGTAGATGCATCTCTTGAAAATTCAACTTTATCTACTTTTGTTTTGATTTTTTCTGTATTAAGTTCTGTTTTGACTTCTTTTCCGTCTTTAACATCGATTTGAACGTATTTAATTGTACGTGTTACTGGTATAATTTCTTTATCTTTTGATATAAGTTCATTTACTACAATTTTGTAAATTTGTGTTGGTTCTGTAGAATCGTCCTTTGTATCATATTTAGTTGTTTCTGATATAGGGTTCTTCGTTGATACGATATATCCTCGTTGTTTTAAAGATGCAATTTTATTATCAACTTTTTCCCTATCTTCTGTTGTTACTACTTGATCAGAAACGCCATTGAATTCAAGTTTTTCTTTAGGTAATTCTACTTCTTCTCCAGTTGTGACGTTTACAACTTTGATAAGAATTTTTTGTGGATTTGGTTTGTACTCAATTATAGTATTATTTTGAGGATCCTTTGGTATTTCTGGTACCTTGTATCCTTTTTTAGGATCTTTTGGATCAACTGGTTCTAACGGTGTTTCACCAATTTTTGGTGTGTATCCTGGTTCGTATGGAATTACCGGCAATTCTGGAGTTTTTGGTTTTTCAGGAGTTCCTGGAGTTTCACCACCTGGGGTCTCATTGCCTCCACCGGGAGTGTTATTTCCTCCTGGGTTCTCAGGTTGAGGGTTTGGTGTTTCTCCTGGATTTACTGGTGTTGTTGGATAATCAGGATATTTAGGTTTTGTTGGATCTGTCGGATTGTTTGGATATGGAATCGGTGTTGGAGTTTTTCCTGGTATTTTCGGTACCCATGATCCTAACTTAGTATAAACAACTTTTTTGTTAATGTTTGTTATTTCACCTGTCTCAGTAGGTTTTGGAGCATCTTGCCCTTCTACTTGTTTAATATCCGCTACATAGCCAGTTTTTAATGGTGTATCGACTGCTGGTAATTGACTTGCTGGATGGCTTTCATCCGTAGTTGCCGTCCATTCCCCATAAGTGATTTTTTTAGTAACCACATTATATGTTGCAGTTCGTTTGAATAGAACTTTATCTACCTTATCTTCTACTCCACTTGGCTCTTCTTGTCCATCCGCTGTTTCTTTCTTAACGTAAGTAATTGTTCTTGTTACTTCTTTTTTAAGATCTGACTCTTTTAGTCCTGTTTCTGGCCATTTTGGTCCTTCTCCGTTATTCGGATCTACTGGATCGTTTGGATTTTTCGGCTCTGTTACTGTTTCCACTTTTTCTCTTACAGTAATCGTATAAGACTGCGTTGGCTCTTCTCCGTCTTTATCCTCTTTGTCGTCTCCTTTTCTTGAATCAGGAGTTCCCTTTGTAAAGGTATTATCGACGATTTCATATCCTAAGTTTTGCAACTCTTTTACTTTGTCTTCTACAGATTTTGATGGGAATTCTTCGCCTACTTCTGTTTCAAGATTTAGCTTATGGTCAACTAATTCGACAGGGTCTCCTGCTTCTTGTTGCTTCTTCACATGAACAACTGCTTTTGCTTTGGCTGGCTCCCCTTCTTCATAGACAAATGTTACAACCTTATCAGCTGAAGTTACTGAACCTGTGACAGCTGCTGAATTTGTATATAAGCCATCAGTATTATCAAGAGAGCGTTTTAGGCGGTATTTTTTCTCACCTGCGTTAATCCCTCGTAATTTCTTACTTGTTACATCGTAGCTTGACCCAATAAGGGCTTCTTTTTCTACAAGGTAGGTACCATTATCAGACTTTTCTCCGACTTTTTTAGCTTCTTCATCAGATAGTGGTATATCTCGTCCCTGTTCATCGACATACTTGACCTTTACATTCCCTGAGATAGCTTTTCTAACTTCCGATGTTTTCTTACTTTCATCAATTTTTCTTTTTAGTTTTTCCCCTTCTTCTGGCGGGATTTTATTTTCTTTTATCTGTTTCTCAACAATCCGTTTGGCTACTTCTTTTGATGGTTCTACTGTATCTTGGATTACTGAGAAATCAGCTAGGATAGGTAAGTTATATTGAAGTCTTGGACTTTGCTTATTAACACCGACACGCTTTTTATTTTCCGCAAACACTTGTATTTTATAGGCTACGACATCTTTGTCCAATGGAATATCCCCTGTTGAGAAGTAACCCCCTTTACCTAGTTTATCCCGATCTCCACCAATTGCCTTAGTAATTTCTTTGGATAATTCCTCATCAGAAATTACCTTATTACGTATAACGTTTTCTTTTTCAACAAAGTAGGCAGTGAATGCTTTAAGACCATCATCATCCTTCGAATCATGTTGCGCAGCAAGTTCATTAGTATGATATTTGTTATAGTCAGATTCCTTCATCTCAGTTGGTAAAGGTTTAGTTTCCGCTTCCATGTGTGAGCCAAGGATTTTTGCTTCTTGACTACCGTTTCTTGCTTCCAGGTAAGTGTAGGCGTTTGTGGATCCAATGGCTGCTTTTAAGGCAGAGATTTCTTTTTTTAGTTTAGTTATTTCAGTTTCATCTGTAGCAGTTTTTAAATCTGCTTCTTTAGTTGCTAGTCTAGCATTTAACTCTTTACGATGTTTGTCTACTTTTTCTGGATCTGTTTGAAGTTCTAATTGATCTGTATCTGCATGATAGATAATTTTTTTCGCAGTCGGCAATACAAAATCTAATATTTCATAAACACGATCTGGGTCAGTTCTTTTTAGAGTTCCATCCGATTTCGTATCATTGGTATTCGCCCATGTTGGGGAGTTTGGTTGCACATCTGGATCCAAAGTTTTGCTAAAACTATTATTAAGCTTATTGGCTACAGTTGTATAACCATCTATAAAAGGAATCCCTTCTTTAAACTTATTAGATGGTCTTCCGTTTTTTTCTACTTCATGCAATTCGTCCTTATCGATAGGTAACTCGTAGGTAACTGCCCCTTTGTCTTTTTCAGCGAGCTCTTTTGTGATAATAGGCATCAGGTCTTTATATTGGCTAAATTTAGGGGGTTTTACTTCTGGATGTTGCTCCTTATATCTTGCTGCTGCAAGAGGCTTAACTTTTTTCTCATGTTCCTCTCTCAATAACTTTTTAATTACTTGGTTAAACCCTTTTAAATCTACACCTTGGCTGTAGCGTTCTTCGTTCTCTACTACTCCGTCAATTCGGTTGATAGTATGGTCATAGATAGTTTCTTCTTTAGTTTCACCGTCGTTATCACCTTTTTTAATCGCTTTAACAACGATACGATAAGTCCCTTTTGACCCTTCATAGTCTGAGATATACCCTGTTACAAAGTCGATTTTCAAGCGACTTCCATATTTGGTGGAAAAGGCAGTGAAGGTTTTTTCTATTCCATTGAATCCCTCAATATTTGGAGAATGCTGGAGAATATCTTCCTTCTCTTTTACAGGTAAGCTATTAAGATGTTCCTTATTTCCTGTTCTATTTTCTGTTTCTATTTCAAACCGAGATCCATCTTGTGCTGTATCAGTTCTATTGGCGATAGTACGCCCTTTAGCAAGCATTAACATATATTTGAAGCGACGGTCTAATGCTTGCTCGTGAAGGTAGACTCGGTCAAGTGCATCAGAACCAAGCATCCCGCCTTGCTCTTTTTCTGTGGTTGAACCCTTTTTATAGTACCAACCAGTGAAATACCCTTGAGCATTTTTCTTACCGATGGCGAATGTTCCACCGTCTATAGCTTTCCAACCACCGAACTCGTTAATTTCACGAATTTCACCATCTTGTAGTTTCTCGCCATCTTCATCTTTAACGACTTTTCCGTCTTTAAATCTCAGTGCATCACCAAGGGTGTTCATATTTCTCAAGTATGAACGCTCATTGTTTTGGAAGTCATCCGGCATATTTTGGATGATTTTGTACATGTACTCAACTGTAGCATTTTCATCAGGAGTATCAAATGTTAAGTGGGCATTCTTATCATCCCCACCCGTTTCTCCATCTTTAGGTACATGTACCCCAGGCTGATCGTCTTTTACTGTCTCACCTTTACGATTGGCATCCAGTACAGGTGACTTTTCACCTGTTGGCTGGTTATTGCCTGATTCAGTCCCTGTATCTCCATTCGATGGATTACTTGCATCCCCATCAGGTAATTCTCTTTTAGTCCGACGAGGTTTGGCAGCTTCTGGAGCTACTAGCGGATTTTCAGCCACGGGAGCATTGTAGGTATTTGCTGCTGCATCTGTATTGCTGAGGTCAGGCTTGTTTCCTGTCTTTCCATTTCCAGACTGGTCTGGATCTGTCGGGTTTGCTGCCCTCTCAGCTCCTCTAGCCGACTCCACGCCCTCAGCATGAGCAATCCCAGCTCCCATCAAAAGATAGAGCGCCCCAATGACAACACTAGCCGCACCGACACTCACTTTCCGAATACTATATTTTAATTGTTTTTCTGGATGATTCATTCTTACACTCCATATATATATATATATATATTGTGCCCTATTACTTCCTATATAATAGAATACAATTCATGAATATATTATACACCATTCGGCTTGAAACTTCAAATTTTTTGAATGGAAGACTAGGAGATAGACGACTCTTTTTACTGAAACCAAAGCTAGGTTAGGAGTCCCTCATCAGTAAGCCAACACCAAAGATGAATCATCATCATCCTTGCCCTGTCGTGTGCATCTTATGGACTTACTTCCTTTTATCAGCAAGCTTAGCGCTGTGCTTTGAGACCTTTCCAGCTTGCTTTTGGATCTCCATTAACTTTTACACTTATTTCTTTAAAAATGAGACAATTTGACATTTTTTCTACTTTTTTTCTACTTTTTCCGAATAAATAGAT
>NZ_VMLD01000013.1:0-41801 GCF_013276485.1 Streptococcus sp. 4886
AACCGCAGCTCAAGGTAAGTTGGACAAAGCGAAAGAGAAGTTAGTCGACAAAGAAGACAAGACAGCTCTAACGCAAGCGAAAGAGGACTTGGAAGCAGCCCTTACTCCAGGAGCATCAACATCTGGTAAGACAGAAGCAAGTAAGAAAGCTTATGAAGACGCGAAGGCAAAAGCTCAAGAAGCTGTAACCGAAGCTGAAAAAGTGATTGCGAACGCGAACGCAACGGAACAAGACGTAGCGGATGCGAAAGCGAAAGTGGATGAAGCGAAGAAAGAACTTGATAAAGCCAAAGAAGGCTTGGTAGATAAACCAACTTCTGTACCAAGTAATGATGGTAACACTAACAATAGTGCTAACACCAACAACGGTGATAATACCGACAATAGTAGTAACAGCAATACTAGTGGCGACACTAATAACAGTGCTAACACTAACAACGGCGCTACTACCACCCCTGCTGACAGCAATAGCAACAGTGCGACACCAGGTAACAGTGGCAACACTCCAGCCTCTGGTGTGACGACAGACGATAGTAGTAATAGCAATCCTGCTACTCCATCGTCTACTGTTGGACAGGCTCAAGCAAGTACTCCAGTTCAGGAGACTCCAGTTTCTACATCGACTCCAAACAATTCAGGCGATACAACAACTCCTAGCGAGACTCGTCCTGTTGACAAGTCTGAACTTGCTCGATTGGTTGAAGAACTGGAAACTCGTTTGAAAGACTTGGATGGTATTGATCAATCTGTCATCGACGCTGCGAAGGTCATTCTCGGTGAGGGTCAAGAAGCCCTTAGAAATGCTGACTTGACAGAGGCAGGCTTGAAAGAGATGACTGCCAAGGTCAAAGAAGCACTCGAATCCTTGAAGGGCAAGCAAGCGACTAAGGATGAAGAAGAAACGAAAGAAACAAGCAAAGAACAAGCTCATCTTCCGTACGGTACGATGATTGGCAGCCTGCTCGCCCTTCTTGGTCTCCTTCTCTTCCTCATCGCGCGTCGTAAGAAAGAGTCAGAACTCAAGAAATTGACCAAGGAATTAACTAAGGTTCTGCAAGATGGCGACCTTACAAGTGTAGATGCGAAAGTCCTTGACCAAGCACGAGAAGCTCTCGCTCAAGCAGTTGCCTTCCTAGCCAATGAGAAAGAGTCTGAGCACACAGAAGATGAGTTGATTGAGAAACTCAAAGCTATTCTTGCTCAGTTAAGATAAGCGACATGTGAAATATCGCAGGCGACCATAGAAGTTACTACATTGCTGGATAATAACGATAGGAAAAGTTAGTAGCAAACCTGTAGTGGGAATATACCAGTTTCTAGCGGGGAAATGGTTCTGGGGACAGGACACCGTCTTTTGGATGGGAATGCTTCCTCCTTAGTATCAGTAGAAGTCTTCGATGGCAGAGTAAGATAAAGAAGAAACACGAGACAAGTAAGATAGTTCATGAAATGGAACTGAGAATTGCTGGTGTGGACTCTTGAAGGAAGTAATGGATAGAAAGAAGTTGAAAAGCGTCTTTCTATCCATCTTTCTTTAGGAGTATATGTAAACGCTTTAAAAAGAGAAAGGGTAATGGAATGGGAAAACATGAAAGCAGAAAAAATAAACCTATTTTATTAGTAGGGAATGGTATCAATAGATTATTTGCGAGCGAGCCAGAAAATGATGATTTCTTTAATGTCGACAAGTTTAGAGGTGAAAAAGAGGCGGAGAAACGTTCATTACATGCTGAGATAAGCGATTCTTTAAGTTTTCCGATGAGGATTTCAGTAAACTATGAGGGGAAAGAAGAAACTGTCGCAGAGGAACTAACTGATTTTTTGAAGGATAAGATGACAATTTCAAAAAGAAAGAAAGAGTTTCTTGAGGACTTATTAACGTTAGAAGTAGAGAATATTTTGACGACGAATTACAGCTTTGAATTTGAAAAAACAATCTGTACTAATCCATCTATTGGAAAAATCTTAAATCTATATGGATATGGGAAGGAGGGTGAAATCAGTAAAAAGGAAAAGGAGCTAGGAATTTATCAGTATATAAAATTAGGTGATCGAAAAAAACTATGGCATATACATGGAATAGCAACGAGAAAAAAGTCTATTATACTAGGACAATACTATTATGGCTATTTGCTTTCGCAGGTGATAGGATATACGTCTGAATTATTAAGGAGATGGAATTCTCAAAATGATTTTTATCATCATTCATGGATTGATTGTTTTGTAAGCAATGATGTTCATATCCTTGGTTTTGCTTTAGATTTAGCTGAAATCGATTTGTGGTGGCTACTCGCATACAAGAAGAAACATTTTGAATTTACAAAGGTGTATTTTTACTCTAAAGGTGGAGATTTAGATGATAATGTGAGAATACTCTTGTGTACATATGGCGTTATTATAAAAGAAATAAATACGGCTGACTATCATGATTTTTATAATCAAGTTATTACTGAAATAAGAAATGGGATAAAAAATGGATAGAGATTCTACATAAGAAGAGGTATGCTATCTCTTTGATAAAAATGACTCTCATTTGACTTTTTGCACTAAAAATAGCATCATATTCGGTGCAAAGGAGGCGTGATAGATGAACTATAAGCAGGAAATAGTAAAGAGGATAGAAAATTTTGAATCAAATCAAGTTTTTATAGCAAATGATTTCTTTGATATTGCAGGATATGAAACTGTTCGTAGTACATTAAATCGTCTTGTAAAAGACAAAGAGATTACTCGCATTTTGAAAGGTATTTATTATAAACCAAAATATATAGAATTGATTGGAGAGTATGCAATGGCGTCTGTGGATGAAGTTGCTGATGCTATTGCTAGAAAATATAATTGGACCATTGCTCCATCGGGAAACACAGCCCTGAATTTACTTGGTTTATCTACGCAGGTACCAGCAAAATGGACCTATATATCAGATGGAAGATATGCTAGTTTTAATGTTGGTAAGGCAAGGATAGAATTTAAGCAGAGAAATAATGGAGATATTTCAAATATGTCAACCTTAACTGCAATAGTGATACAATCTGTCAAGGCAATGGGGAAAGAGAACATTACTTCTCAGCAGATTGACTACTTACGGAAAAAATTATCTGAAGAAGAAAAGTCAACATTACTAGCTGAAGGTAAAACTACAAGTGTCTGGGTATATAGTATTATCAAGAAAATATCAGAGGTGCAGGGATGTTTGAGGATAAATCGATTGGGAAAAATAAATCAATTTCTCAGAATGTTTTTAGAAGTCACGGTGTCTATTCTAGCTTCAATCCACTAGAAATTCCATAGATAGAAAACTAGATGGTTCCTACAGATAGGGCTGATCGAGTTGATGTGAGATGCTTTGGCTTGCTGGAGGAATTCTGGATTGCCAAACTGTATCATTGAAATTATTGCTCAAATTTGTTATGATATAAATATGAATAAAAGTAGACTGGGACGTGGCAGACACGGGAAAAAGAGACATGTATTATTGGCTTTGATTGGTATTTTAGCAATTTCTATTTGCTTATTAGGCGGATTTATTGCTTTTAAAATGTACCAGCAAAAAAGTTTTGAACAAAAGATTGAAACGCTCAAAAAAGAGAAAGATGATCAACTGAGTGAGGGAAATCAGAAGGAGCATTTTCGTAAGGGGCAAACCGAAGTGATTGCCTATTATCCTCTCCAAGGGGAGCAAGTTATTTCATCTGTTAAGGAACTGATAAATAAAGATATTAAGGACAAGCTGGAAAGTAAGGAAAATCTTGTTTTCTACTATACGGAGCAAGAAGAGTCAGGTTTAAAGGGAGTCGTCAATCGTAATGTAACCAAACAAATCTATGATTTAGTTGCTTTTAAGGTTGAAGAGACTGAAAAGACCAGTCTTGGAAAGGTTCACTTAACAGAAGATGGGAAACCTTTTACACTTGACCAACTGTTTTCAGATGCTAGTAAGGCTAAGGAACAGCTGATAAAAGAAATGACCTCTTTCTTACAGGATAAGAAATTAGAGCAAGAAAAGATTGATCAGATTGTTAAAGGTTTCTCTGACCAAGATTTATCTGCATGGAATTTTGATTATAAGGATAGCCAAATCATCCTTTATCCAAGTCCTGCGGTTGAAAATTTAGAAGAGATATCCTTGCCAGTATCTGCTTTCTTTGATTTTATCCAATCCTCATACTTACTTGAAAAAGATGCAGCATTGTACCAGTCTTATTTTGATAAGAAACATCAAAAAGTTGTCGCTCTAACCTTTGATGATGGTCCAAATCCAGCAACGACTCCGCAGGCGTTAGAGACTCTAGCTAAATATGGTGTTAAAGCCACTTTCTTTGTGCTTGGGAAAAACGTTTCTGGAAATGAGGACTTGGTGAAAAGAATAAAAGCTGAAGGTCATGTTGTTGGAAACCATAGTTGGAGTCATCCGATTCTCTCGCAACTCCCTCTTGATGAAGCTAAAAAACAAATTACAGATACCGAAGAGATTTTGACAAAAGTTTTGGGAACGAGTTCTAAACTCATGCGTCCGCCTTATGGAGCCATTACAGACGACATTCGCAATAGCCTCGATTTGAGCTTTATTATGTGGGATGTGGATAGTCTGGATTGGAAGAGTAAAAATGAAGCGGCTATTTTGACGGAAATTCAGCATCAAGTAGCTAATGGCTCTATCGTTCTGATGCATGATATTCACAGTCCGACAGTCAATGCCTTGCCGAAGGTCATTGAATATTTGAAAAATCAAGGGTACACCTTTGTGACCATACCAGAAATGCTCAATACTCGCCTAAAAGCTCATGAGCTGTATTATAGTCGTGATGAATAAGCAACAAAAATGGGTCTGTCAGATATTTGATAGACTTATTTTTTACAGAAGATAGTACTAATTAGCAAAAAATGGTTTATACTATAATTGATAAATAAAATAGAAGGAGAAGTATATGAATACTTATCAATTAAATAATGGGGTAGAAATTCCAGTTCTGGGATTTGGAACCTGGAAAGCTGAAAATGGAGAGATTGCCTACCAAGCAGTTTTAGAGGCTTTAAAGGCAGGCTATCGTCATATCGATACGGCAGCGATTTATAAAAATGAAGAAAGCGTTGGTCGTGCTATTCAAGATAGTGGCATTCCGAGGGAGGAAATTTTTGTAACCAGTAAACTCTGGAATACAAATCACAACTATGAGCAAGCTCGTCAAGCTTTTGAAGAGTCTTTAGAAAAGCTGGGCTTGGATTATTTGGATTTGTATTTGATTCATTGGCCAAATCCAAAACCTTTAAGAGAAAATGAGGCATGGAAAACTCGCAATGCTGAGGTCTGGAGAGCGATGGAGGATCTTTACCTAGAAGGTAAAATCCGTGCTATCGGAGTTAGTAATTTCCTTCCCCATCATTTGGATGCCTTGCTTGAAACAGCAAATATCGTTCCAGCGGTCAATCAAGTTCGTTTGGCGCCAGGTGTGTATCAAGAGGAAGTGGTAGATTATTGTCGAGAAAAAGGAATTTTATTGGAAGCTTGGGGGCCTTTTGGTCAGGGAGAACTGTTTGATAGCAAGCAAGTGCAAGAAATTGCGGTAAATTACGGAAAGTCTGTTGCTCAGATAGCCTTGACCTGGAGCTTGGCAGAAGGATTTCTACCACTTCCAAAATCTGTCACAGCCTCTCGTATTCAGGCTAATCTTGATTGCTTTGGAATTGAACTGAATCATGAGGAGCGAGAAATCTTGAAAACGATAGCTGTTCAGTCGGGTGCTCCACGAGTTGATGATATGGATTTCTAGAAAATCATAAAAAGAATTGTACATTGTTCTAATTTTTGATATAATAGTCTGCAGGAAAGAAAGTCTTATGGCGTTCTTCAAGCGAGCTTGGGATAGTGGGAGCCAAGTAGGGCAAAATAAAGAACTGGCGCTTTCTGTCTTATCTTTACAAACAATGAAGTAATAAATTAGGGTGGAACCGCGTTTTTGACGCCCCTAGGTTAAATCAACCTAGGATTGTCGGATGCGGTTCTTTTGTTTATTCAGTCTATTGTGTGAAAGAAAGGAGAGCCGTGGATAACCTTTATCTTGTAAAAGATGATAGCCAACTAGTTGCATTTCGTGATTTTGTATTAAGAAATACTGAGAAGCTGGAGGCTTATCAATCTTTTTTAAAGAATGAACTGGCAGTCTATGATTTCCCCCAAGCCGTCATTTGGTCAGATTTTAATGCTGCTACACAGATTATTAGGGAAAGTCCTGTTCCTGCCTATACAAATAATAGACGAATGGTTATGACGCCTGATTTAGCTGTTTGGAAAGAGCTGTATTTGTATCAGTTGATGGACTACGAATGTTCTCGGCAAACTCAAGCAATAGAAAGTCACTATCATTCTTTATCTGAAAATTTCCTCTTACAGATTGTAGGACATGAGTTAGCTCATTGGTCGGAGCATTTTTTAGATGATTTTGATGGTTACGACTTTTATATCTGGTTCGAAGAGGGGATGGTTGAATATATTAGTCGCAAGTATTTCTTGACAGAAGAAGAATTTCAAGCGGAAAAAAATTGTAATCAATCTCTCGTAGAACTTTATCAGAAGAAGTATGGTTGGCATTCATTGAATGATTTTGGTTCCTCAACTTATGATAAGAACTATGCAAGTATTTTTTACGAATACTGGCGTAGTTTTTTGACAGTGGATAAGTTGGTAGAAAATCTAGGTAGTGTAGAAGCAGTCTTCGATTCTTATCATCTATGGGCAAATACAGATAAAACTCTTCCCTTGTTAAATTGGTTTGTTCAGCAGAAATTAATTGAAAAAGAAATATAAAAATTAAAGGAGTAAACAATGTCTAAGAAATTAACATTTCCACTGCGTCAGTGGCAGAGACCTCCTTACAGTCGAATTGCCCCACGCTCAGCACTAGAGTGCCTGAGCTAGACGCAGTACTAACTCGTCTTGCCTCGTATGATCGACGAGGCAGACTCGTGTCGCAAGTAATTTATATAAAAAGGAGTAAATAATGTCTAAAAAATTGACTTTCCACTGCGTCAGTGGCAGAAACCTCCTTCAGTCGGACTGCCCTACGCTCAGCACTAGAGTGCCTGAGCTAGACGCAGTACTAACTCGTCTTGCCTCGTATAATCGACGAGGCAGACTCGTGTCGCAAAAAATCATTTTTTATTAAGGAGTATTCAATGTCTAAGAAATTAACATTTCAAGAAATTATTTTGACTTTGCAACAATTTTGGAATGACCAAGGTTGTATGCTTATGCAGGCTTATGATAATGAAAAAGGTGCGGGAACAATGAGTCCTTATACTTTCCTTCGTGCTATCGGACCTGAGCCATGGAATGCGGCTTATGTAGAGCCATCACGTCGTCCTGCTGACGGTCGTTACGGGGAAAACCCTAACCGTCTCTACCAACACCACCAATTCCAAGTGGTCATGAAGCCTTCTCCATCAAACATCCAAGAACTTTACCTTGAGTCTTTGGAAAAATTGGGAATCAATCCTTTGGAACACGATATTCGTTTTGTTGAGGACAACTGGGAAAACCCATCAACTGGTTCAGCTGGTCTTGGTTGGGAAGTTTGGCTTGACGGTATGGAAATCACTCAGTTCACTTATTTCCAACAAGTTGGTGGATTGGCAACTGGCCCTGTGACTGCGGAAGTTACCTATGGTTTGGAGCGTTTGGCTTCTTACATCCAAGAAGTAGATTCTGTCTATGATATCGAATGGGCTGATGGTGTAAAATACGGAGAAATCTTCATCCAGCCTGAGTACGAGCATTCAAAATATTCATTTGAAATTTCGGATCAAGAAATGTTGCTTGAAAACTTTGATAAGTTTGAAAAAGAAGCTGGTCGTGCCTTGGAAGAAGGATTGGTGCACCCTGCCTATGACTATGTTCTCAAATGTTCACACACCTTTAACCTGCTTGATGCGCGTGGTGCCGTATCTGTAACAGAGCGTGCAGGCTATATTGCTCGTATCCGTAACTTGGCCCGTGTCGTAGCTAAAACCTTTGTCGCAGAACGAAAACGCCTAGGCTACCCACTTTTAGATGAAGCAACACGAGCTAAACTCTTAGCAGAAGACGCAGAATAAAGAGAGTGACAAATTACGAAAATGGGCGAACAGTGTGAGCCCTGAACCAGTTGCCGCAGTGATGAAGGTATCCTTAGTGAAGCTAAGGATACTAGGCAAAATTGGAGACTTTTGGCTCCAATTTTAGCAATGAAACAACGAAGTTGGTTGCTTGCGTGCCAATCACATAAGGCAAACTGGAAAATAAAAAGATATTTTTCGGAGAAAAAACATGACAAAAAACTTATTAGTAGAACTCGGTCTTGAAGAATTACCAGCCTATGTTGTTACACCAAGTGAAAAACAACTAGGCGAAAAAATGGCAGCCTTCCTCAAGGAGAACCGTCTGTCTTTTGAAGCTATTCAGACCTTCTCAACACCACGTCGTTTGGCTGTTCGTGTAACTGGCCTTGCAGACAAACAGTCTGATTTGACAGAAGATTTCAAGGGTCCAGCAAAGAAAATTGCCTTGGATAGTGATGGCAACTTCACCAAAGCAGCTCAAGGATTCGTCCGTGGGAAAGGCTTGACTGTTGAAGATATCGAATTCCGTGAAATCAAGGGTGAAGAATATGTCTATGTCACTAAGGAAGAAATTGGTCAAGCAGTTGAAGCCATTGTTCCTGGTGTTGTAGATGTTTTGAAGTCACTGACTTTCCCTGTTAGCATGCACTGGGCTGGAAATAGCTTTGAATACATTCGTCCTGTTCACACTTTGACTGTTCTTTTAGATGAAGAAGAGTTTGATTTGGATTTCCTTGATATCAAGGGCGGTCGTGTGAGCCGTGGCCATCGTTTCTTGGGAAAAGAAACTAAGATTCAGTCAGCCTTGAGCTATGAAGAAGACCTTCGTCGTCAGTTTGTAATTGCAGATCCACGTGAACGTGAGCAAATGATTGTTGACCAAATCAAGGAAATTGAGGCAAAACATGGTGTAAGTATCGAAATTGATGCTGATTTGCTTAATGAAGTCTTGAACTTGGTCGAATACCCAACTGCCTTTATGGGAAGTTTTGATGCCAAATACCTTGAAGTTCCAGAAGAAGTTTTGGTGACTTCAATGAAAGAACACCAACGTTACTTTGTTGTTCGTGATCAAGACGGTAAACTCTTGCCAAACTTCATTTCTGTTCGTAATGGAAATGCAGAGCATTTGGAAAATGTCATTAAAGGAAATGAAAAAGTCTTGGTAGCTCGTTTGGAAGACGGAGAATTCTTCTGGCGTGAAGACCAAAAATTGGTGATTTCTGACCTTATTGAAAAATTAAACAATGTGACTTTCCATGAGAAAATTGGTTCCCTTCGTGAACACATGATTCGTACGGGTCAAATCGCTGTACTTTTGGCAGAAAAAGCTGGTTTGTCAGTGGATGAAACAGTTGACCTAGCCCGTGCAGCAGCCATTTACAAGTTTGACTTGTTGACAGGTATGGTTGGTGAATTTGACGAGCTCCAAGGAATTATGGGTGAAAAATATGCCCTTCTTGCTGGGGAAACTCCAGCGGTAGCAGCTGCTATTCGTGAACACTACATGCCTACATCAGCCGAAGGAGAACTTCCAGAGAGCAAGGTTGGAGCCATTCTAGCCATTGCAGACAAATTGGATACGATTTTGAGTTTCTTCTCAGTAGGCTTGATTCCATCAGGTTCTAATGACCCTTATGCCCTTCGTCGTGCGACGCAAGGTGTGGTTCGTATCTTGGATACCTTTGGTTGGCACATTGCTATGGATGAGTTGATTGATAGCCTTTATGCTTTGAAATTTGACAGCTTGACTTATGAAAATAAGTCAGAGGTTATGGACTTTATCAAGGCTCGTGTTGATAAGATGATGGGATCTACTCCAAAAGATATCAAGGAAGCCGTTCTTGCAGGTTCAAACTTTGTTGTGGCGGATATGTTGGAAGCAGCAAGTGCTCTCGTAGAAGCAAGCGAGAAAGAAGACTTTAAACCATCTGTTGAATCACTTTCTCGTGCCTTTAACTTGGCTGAGAAGGCAGAAGGAGTTGCTACAGTTGATTCAGCTCTCTTTGAGAATGAAGAAGAGAAAGCCTTGGCAGAAGTAGTAGAATCACTCGTTTTGTCAGGGACTGCCAGTCAGCAATTGAAACAGCTCTTTGCGCTTAGCCCAGTCATTGATGCTTTCTTTGAAAATACTATGGTTATGGCTGAAAATGAAGCAGTCCGTCAAAATCGTTTGGCAATCTTGTCTCATTTAACTCAAAAAGCAGCTAAGCTTGCTCGTTTTAACCAAATCAATACCAAATAAAATCTGTTAAACGGATTAAATCTTATCATAAAGGAGAGAAACATGGATCCTAAAAAAATTGATCGTATTAACGAGCTGGCCAAAAAGAAAAAAACAGAAGGCTTGACACCAGAAGAAAAAGTTGAACAAGCCAAACTACGTGAGGAGTACATCGAAGGTTATCGTCGCACTGTTCGTCACCACATCGAAGGGATCAAAATTGTGGACGAAGAAGGAAACGATGTTACACCAGAGAAACTACGTCAAGTCCAACGTGAAAAAGGCTTACATGGCCGTAGTCTCGATGATCCAAATTCATAATAAGTATTCTTTCTTTTAACAAGGATAGGTGAAATAATAATCAAAAGACTAGCAGACACAAACTGCTAGTCTTTTTTAACTAAAAAAGGAACCAAAATGGTTCCTAAAACTATCATTAGTAACTTGCACCAGCTGTAGCGTCTGCGCCACCACCGTGACCTCCAGCATCACTTGAATCAGAAGCTCCAGATGTAGCATCTGCTCCGCCATGTCCTCCAGCAGGAGCTGCAGCATTTCCACCAACTAGACGTTGACCAGTTGTTTCCAAGTACCAATCGAGCCATGGTTGGAAATTGAAGATGATTTCATTGATTCCAGCATATGAACCATCTGGATAGTACATTGCCTTGTAGTTATGTGTATTGATAACACCTTCAGGTGTTCCCGGCACAATTGTACGGACATATTCTTGATCTCCGTTACGTAGTACACCGACAACCCATTCAACGTTTTTCATTCTTTCAGGTGGTAGGGAAGCATGTACTGTTCCTAGTCGGCTACCTGCTTGAACGCGCACACGTTTACCATACATTGTATTTGGATCTTGATGGGCGTTATTATAGTACAAGAATTGGTTATTATCATCCGCATATGTCAACTCAAATGGCATTGCTTTCAAGAACATATCAATTTGGTTAACTGTCAAGATACCGTGGTCTAATTTAACGTAAGTATCTCCTGAAACAGCTCCAACAAGCTCAGCTGCTTTTTCTACCCATTCAGGATCATCAGGGTCAACACCTTGAATTGTAGTTGCGATTGGTTTTGTACAATATAAATCTTCTGGTGCGATTGGTTTTGGTTTTTTCAATTTTGAAACGACTCCCACATATTTTACAAAGTTGTCTAAACATGTTTCAAGGAAATTAACAGTTCCTTCATTTGTTATATTCCCATCAACATCAAAAGCTTCTTTGGCTTTACCAAGAAGGAATTCATTTCCTGGAAGAGTGTAGGCATTGACACCTGGAGCGTCAAGAATCTTACGAAGGTGAACTTGGGCACGAGAAGTACCTTGGTCGTAGTAAGAAGCTCCCACAATCATAACTGGTTTGTTTTCAAATGGATGAACTTCGTATGAAAGCCATTCAAGAACCGATTTTAGAGAAGCTGAGATTGTGTGGTTGTGCTCAGGAGTAGCAATAATGACACCATCAGCACGAGTAATTTTGTTATATAAATAACGTAATTGGAAACTTTCATCCCATTTTTCGTCTTGGTTAAACATTGGAACTTCATCAATTTCGAGAACTTCTAATTCAAATTTGAGTTTGAAGTGACGACGGATGAATTCCAAGAGTTTACGGTTATATGATTGATCGTAGTTTGATCCTACAAGTCCAACAAATTTCATTCTTTTTGGTCTCCTATCTTACAAATTTTCCCAGTCAAAGTCTTCAGCATCTTTGCGAAGTAGGGCTTGTGCGTTGCGCAATTTTTCTGTGATTTTTACAAAGATACGGAAGTCGTCAAAAGTGGCATCCAGTTTTTTAATAACATCAAGATCTACTAGATCTCCACTTGGATTAAAGGCTTGAAGAGAATGTGAAAGCAAGAATTCATCTGGAAGGACACTTGCTTTGATTTCTGGAGCATTCAAGATTTGGCGAAGTTGCATTTGAGCACGTGATGAACCAAGCGTACCGTAAGAAGCACCTGTAATCATGATTGGTTTGTTCAAGAGTGGGTAAATACCATAAGACAACCAAGCAAGAGCGCTCATCAAAACAGCTGGGATAGAGTGGTCGTACTCAGGAGTACCGATAATAACACCATCTGCCTCTTCAATTTTAGCAGCAATTTCCAGAATTTCAGCAGGTACTTGCTTGTCAGCTGGTTTGTTGAAGACAGGAATGTCTTTAATTTCAACAAGTTCAATTTCAGCTTTGTCAGCAAAGTGTTTTTGCATGTATTGAAGCAATTGACGGTTTGTAGAACGTTTTGAATTTGTTCCAACAATAGCAATAAGTTTTAACATGAGATTTCCTTTCTCTTTTTACATAATACGATTTTAAAACTCCATTGAAACAGTTGTCTCTATAGAGTAGGAATTCCTGAAGAACAGCTTAGGTGGCCTTCCTTATCGATGAGGATGGCTTCGATGCCCTTCAAACTTTCGACTTGCCAGAGGATAGAAGCTGGTCTTTCTCCAAAGAGTCGAGTTGTCCAGATTTCGCCATCAACTGATTTATCAGAGATGATTGTGAGACTAGCGAGTTCTGTTTCAACAGGGTATCCTGTTTGGCTGTCAAAAATGTGATGGTAATCTTGTCCATCGACGGTCAGGTAACGTTCATAAATGCCTGAAGTCACGACAGATTGATTGACAACAGGAATGGTCATTAAGTGATTTCCCCTTGGATTGGCTGGGTCTTGAATCCCAATTTGCCAAGATTGATTCCCTCTTGCCTGATTTTTTCCAATGGTCAGGATATTCCCTCCCAGATTAATCAAGGCAGAAGTCACACCCTCTTTCCTAAGAAATTGGGCAACCTTATCCGCACTATAACCCTTGGCTAAACAACCAAGATCAATCTTCATTCCTTTCTGTTTTAGAAACACAGTCGAAGTAGTAGATTCTAACTCGATATAATGGGGATTGATTAAAGGGAGCACCGATTCGATTTCTTGAGGTTGGGCAACCTTGGCGTCTGAAAAACCGATGCGCCAGGTCTGAATCAAGGGACCAATGCTGATGTTGAGATGGCTAGAGGGCGCTAGGCTATGCTCTAATCCAAGTGAAATCAATTCAAACAAATCAGGATGAACTTTGACTGGAGCTATTCCAGCTTGATGATTGATTTCCATCAACTCTGATTCTTGACTATTGGCATTGAAGCGGTATTCTAGCTCTCTGAGTAAATAAAAGGATTTTTGGAGCAAGCTATCTGCTCGCTCATCCACTAATGAAATAGTGATAGTGGTTCCCATTAGGCGTTCAGAATGTGAACGAAGAGGCAAGTTACCAACTCCTTTCTCATATAGAAAATAAGTTGTAATATCAAATAATTATCTAAATTGAAGCCCTTACATTTTATTTTCATGTTATTAGAATACCATAAAGTTAGAATTTTCACAAATAAAATTTGAAAAAAATCAAGAAATATGCTCATAAAAATCATGAGCCTTGAAATCAGGATAATGGGGAATTACTTTTGATAAAAAATGATGAAATAATAGCAAACCTCTTGTAAACGCTCACAGAAAATGGTATACTAGAGGAGTAAATAAAAAATTAAAGGTAGGAATTATCTTATGAGTAAAATCGTGGTCGTGGGTGCTAACCACGCTGGAACAGCATGTATTAATACTATGTTGGATAATTTTGGTAATGAGAACGAAATCGTTGTATTCGACCAAAATTCTAACATCTCTTTCCTAGGATGCGGAATGGCCCTTTGGATTGGTGAGCAAATTGACGGTGCTGAAGGCTTGTTCTATTCTGATAAAGAAAAATTGGAAGCTAAAGGTGCTAAAGTCTACATGAACTCGCCAGTTCTTTCAATTGACTATGATAACAAAGTAGTTACAGCCGAAGTTGAAGGAAAAGAACACAAAGAATCATACGAGAAATTGATTTTTGCTACGGGTTCTACACCAATCTTGCCACCAATTGAAGGTGTTGAAATTGTTAAAGGAAACCGCGAATTTAAAGCAACTCTTGAAAACGTACAATTCGTCAAATTGTACCAAAACGCTGAAGAAGTTATCAATAAACTTGCTGACAAGAGCCAACACCTTGACCGTATCGCCGTTGTTGGTGGTGGTTACATCGGTGTTGAACTTGCTGAAGCCTTTGAACGTCTTGGCAAAGAAGTTGTCCTTGTTGATATTGTAGATACTGTCTTGAACGGTTACTATGACAAAGACTTCACTCAATTGATGGCTAAACACTTGGAAGACCATAATATCCGCTTGGCTCTTGGTCAAACTGTTAAAGCGATCGAAGGTGACGGTAAGGTTGAACGCTTGATCACCGATAAAGAAAGTTTCGATGTGGATATGGTAATCCTTGCAGTTGGTTTTTGTCCAAATACAGCTCTTGCTGATGGTAAGATTGAACTCTTCCACAATGGTGCCTTTCTTGTAAATAAAAAACAAGAAACTTCACTTCCGGGTGTATTCGCTGTGGGTGACTGTGCAACTGTTTATGACAATGCACGTAAAGACACTAGCTACATCGCGCTTGCTTCAAATGCTGTTCGTACTGGTATCGTTGGTGCATATAACGCTTGTGGACATGAATTGGAAGGAATAGGTGTTCAAGGTTCAAATGGTATCTCAATCTACGGTCTTCACATGGTTTCAACTGGTTTGACTCTTGAAAAAGCTAAAGCTGCTGGTTACAACGCAACTGAAACAGGCTTTAACGATCTTCAAAAACCAGAATTTATGAAGCATGACAACCATGAAGTTGCCATCAAGATTGTCTTTGACAAAGATAGCCGTGAAATTCTTGGTGCACAAATGGTTTCACACGATTCTGCAATCAGCATGGGAATCCACATGTTCTCACTTGCTATCCAAGAGCATGTGACAATTGATAAATTGGCATTGACAGATCTATTCTTCTTGCCACACTTCAACAAACCATACAACTACATCACAATGGCTGCCCTTACAGCTGAAAAATAATATTTGATGAACTATTTGGCCTTAAGTTAAGGTCAGATAGTTTTTTTAGTCAATATGTACCCATACAATTGTCCATTTTTTATCTTGTGATTCCTTCTAATCTAACTTAAAATGAAATAGTAGCTACCAATACAAATGATGAGGATAAAGAAATGACTGAAAATCGTTATGAATTAAATAAAAACTTGGCACAGATGCTCAAGGGCGGTGTTATCATGGATGTGCAAAATCCTGAACAGGCCCGTATTGCAGAGGCTGCTGGTGCGGCAGCTGTGATGGCCTTGGAGCGGATTCCAGCAGATATTCGTGCAGCTGGAGGTGTTTCCCGCATGAGTGATCCAAAGATGATTAAGGAAATCCAAGAAGCGGTTAGTATTCCAGTGATGGCCAAGGTCAGAATCGGGCATTTTGTTGAAGCTCAGATTTTAGAGGCTATTGAGATTGACTATATCGATGAGAGTGAAGTTTTATCGCCAGCTGACGACCGTTTCCATGTGGACAAGAAAGAATTTCAAGTACCTTTTGTCTGTGGAGCTAAGGACTTGGGTGAAGCCTTGCGTCGTATCGCTGAAGGTGCTTCTATGATTCGTACCAAAGGAGAACCAGGTACAGGAGATATCGTTCAAGCTGTTCGTCATATGCGTATGATGAATCAGGAAATTCGCCGCATTCAAAACCTACGTGAGGACGAACTTTATGTTGCTGCCAAGGACTTGCAAGTCCCTGTAGAATTGGTTCAATATGTCCATGAACATGGGAAATTGCCAGTTGTAAACTTTGCGGCTGGAGGCGTTGCAACGCCAGCAGATGCTGCACTGATGATTCAATTAGGGGCAGAAGGTGTATTTGTAGGTTCAGGTATTTTTAAGTCAGGAGATCCTGTTAAACGGGCCAGTGCTATTGTCAAAGCTGTGACTAACTTCAGAAATCCTCAAATCCTAGCTCAAATCTCTGAAGATTTAGGAGAAGCCATGGTTGGTATCAATGAAAATGAGATCCAAATCCTCATGGCTGAGCGAGGAAAATAGATGAAAATCGGAATATTAGCCTTGCAAGGTGCCTTTGCAGAACATGCAAAAGTGCTAGATCGATTAGGTGTCGAGAGTGTCGAAATCAGAAATTTAGAGGATTTTCAGCAACATCAGAGTGACTTGTCGGGTTTGATATTACCTGGAGGTGAGTCTACAACCATGGGCAAGCTCTTACGAGACCAGGATATGTTGCTTCCTATCCGAGAAGCCATTCTATCTGGTTTACCAGCCTTTGGAACCTGTGCAGGCTTAATTTTACTGGCTAAGGAAATCGCTTCTCAAGAAGAAAGTCATCTAGGAACTATGGATATGGTGGTCGAGCGAAATGCCTATGGACGCCAATTAGGAAGTTTCTATACGGAAGCAGAATGTAAGGGAGTTGGTCAGATTCCAATGACCTTTATCCGTGGTCCAATTATCAGCAGTGTTGGAGAAGATGTAGAAATTCTAGCAACAGTTGACAATCAAATCGTTGCTGCTCAAGAAAAAAATATGTTAGTGACCTCTTTTCATCCAGAATTGACTGATGATGTGCGCTTGCACCAGTACTTTATCAATATGTGTAAAGAAAAAAGTTGAGATTGAATTTCTCAACTTTTTTACATGTAATAAACAATGGCGATGTACTGGAGGGCAGATGCTGCTAGGATAAAGAGATGCCAAATCATGTGGAAATAAGGTTTTTTCTTGGCGTAAAATCCAGCCCCAACTGTATAAGAGAGTCCGCCAGTTACCATGAGACTCCAGAAAATTGGCGTTGTTTGACTGATAATGGCAGGAATGATAGCTAGAACCAACCAGCCCATAATCAGGTAAAGAGCAAGGCTGAATTTCTCATTGACTTTTTTAGCAAAGATTTTATAGAGGATGCCGAAAATGGTCGTTCCCCACTGGATGACAATAATCAGATAACCAAACCAGTTATTCATCAAGGTCAAGACGACGGGCGTGTATGAGCCAGCAATGGCAACATAAATCATCGAATGGTCAATAATTCTCAAGACATATTTGTGGGTTGAACCATAGGCCATAGAGTGGTAAATGGTGGATGATAGAAACATGAGAAAGAGACTAATAACGAAAATGGAAACACCAATAGATGATAAAAATCCGTGTGCCTCATAAGTATAGGTGGATGAAATGGGGAGTAAGATGAGCATGATGACTGCACCTACGGCATGGGTCACGCTATTAGCAATCTCCTCTCCAAAACTGAGTTGTTTGCTGAGTTTAAGACTAGTGTTCATTGGCTTTCCTCCTCTTCAGTATGATGGATTAAGGCTAGAGTTTGATGATAGAGTTTAACGGTTTGGCAGCTGGTTTGGATAATGGGGTTAGCTGGATCAATTCCTTGGTTCATGTAGTCCACAAAAGCATCGTAGAGTTGGTCTGAACTTGCTTGACTTTGGAGAGTATTCAGTGTCTGTGCTATTTCTTGAATAGAAAATACAGACTTGAGGCTTGTGATAGCAATCAAACGGGCAATCTGTTGGCGTTGGTATTTTTTCTTGTCAGGCTTTGTCAGGTAACCATGTTTCACATAATTATTGACCATAGATGCTGTCAGGCCCTTATCTTTATCAGGAGAGATAGGGGCGCAGACCTGATTGACATAGAGCAAAACCTGATCCAGATAGAGGTCAATGTTTGGAATTTCTGCCCATTTAGGGTAGGAAAAGGTGGTTTTCATTTTCAACTCCTTTTTATCTAGTTTTAATAACTAGATTATAAAATAATAAAAACGGAAAGTCAAATTTTAACTGCTTGTGAAAAGGCTTAAATTATGCTATGATGGGAGAAACTAGTCAGAAAAGAGGAGAAAAGATGGAGATTCGTTTAGCTTTTCCAAATGAAGTAGATGCCATCATGCAGGTGATGGAGGATGCTAAAAAATGTTTAGCAGATGCTGGTAGTGACCAGTGGCAAAATGGCTATCCAAATGCTGATATTATTATTGAAGATATTATCTCAGGTCAAGCCTATGTAGCCTTGGAAGAGGGAGAATTACTAGCTTATGCAGCTGTGACCAAGAGTCCAGAGGCAGCCTATGAAGCTATTTATGAAGGAAAATGGCAAGCTGGAGAGTCAGAGTACCTAGTCTTTCACCGTATTGCTGTGGCAGCAGATGTCCAGGGACAGGGGGTTGCTCAGACTTTCCTAGAGGGATTGATTGAAGGTTTTGATTATCTTGATTTTCGCTCGGATACACATGCTGAAAACAAGGTTATGCAGCATATCTTTGAAAAACTCGGTTTTAAACAGGTTGGTAAGGTTCCAGTTGATGGCGAACGCTTGGCCTATCAAAAATTGAAGAAATAATGCAAAAGAAGTACGCAAAAATGCTCTACTCTTCGCCAATTGGTATTCTATCACTGGTAGCTGATGACCAGTATTTGTATGGCATTTGGGTTCAGGAGCAGAAGCATTTTGAGAGGGGACTAGGAGATGAGACGATAGAATCAGTTGTTAGTCATCCCATTTTAGACCCAGTTATTGCTTGTTTAGATGATTACTTTAAAGGCAAGTCTCGAGATTTATTCGAATTGCCCTTGGCTCCAATCGGAACGGATTTTGAAAAGCGAGTTTGGTCCTATTTACAGGGAATTCCTTATGGTCAGACAGTGATCTATGGGCAAATAGCACAAGATTTGCAAGTGGCTTCTGCTCAAGCAATTGGTGGAGCAGTGGGGCGCAATCCTTGGTCTATCCTAGTACCTTGTCATCGTGTGCTGGGAGCAGGCAAGCGTCTGACAGGGTATGCTGCAGGAGTGGAAAAGAAAGCTTGGCTCTTGGAGCATGAAGGCGCAGATTTTAAAGATATAAAATAGAAAGTGAAACACATGTTAGAATTTATCGAATACCCAAAATGTTCAACTTGTAAAAAAGCAAAACAAGAATTAAACCAACTCGGTGTGGACTACAAAGCTGTTCACATCGTGGAAGAAACACCTAGTCAAGAAGTCATTTTAAACTGGCTAGAAACCTCAGGGTTCGAGTTGAAGCAATTTTTCAACACCAGTGGAATCAAATACCGTGAATTGGGGCTGAAAGATAAGGTAGGAAGTCTGTCAAACCAAGAAGCAGCTGAGTTGCTAGCAAGCGACGGTATGTTGTTAAAACGGCCGATTTTAGTAGAAAATGGAACTGTTAAGCAAATTGGTTATCGAAAAGCTTACGAAGAATTGGGATTGAAATAGTTTTTATCTATCTCTTTGATAGATAAAATATATAACCTCTCTGTTTCAAAGTATGATAAACTAGTAGGTAGACAAAGTCTGTATCTGACCGTAGCAAATAATTTCATTGACGGCAGAAGTATGGTAGAATGAATCATTATCAGGAGAGGATGTTTTTATGAATGTTACAACGATTTTAGCATCAGATTGGTACCAAAACTTGATGCAATTGATTCCGGATGGCAAGTTGTTTAGCTTGCGTTCGGTCTTTGATGGAATTCCGAGAATTGTTCAACAACTGCCAACAACGATTATGTTGACAATTGGTGGTGCCTTTTTTGGCTTGGTTTTGGCGCTTCTTTTTGCCATTGTGAAGATCAATCGTGTCAAGATTTTATATCCCTTGCAGGCTTTCTTCGTTAGTTTCTTAAAAGGGACACCGATTTTGGTCCAACTCATGTTGACCTACTACGGAATCCCTTTGGCTTTGAAAGCCCTCAATCAGCAATGGGGAACTGGTCTCAATATCAATGCGATTCCAGCCGCTGCTTTTGCGATTGTAGCCTTTGCCTTTAATGAGGCAGCTTATGCCAGTGAAACCATTCGTGCAGCCATTCTCTCAGTCAATCCTGGTGAGATTGAAGCGGCACGCAGTCTGGGGATGACCCGAGCACAAGTTTATCGTCGAGTGATTATTCCAAATGCAGCAGTTGTGGCGACTCCAACCTTAATCAATTCCCTAATCGGCTTGACCAAGGGAACTTCCCTAGCCTTCAGTGCGGGTGTTGTGGAAGTCTTTGCCCAAGCTCAGATTTTGGGTGGTGCCGATTATCGTTACTTTGAACGCTTTATCTCTGTTGCCCTTGTTTATTGGGTAGTCAATATTGGAATTGAGAGCCTCGGTCGTTTCATCGAGAGAAAAATGGCTATTTCTGCACCAGATATAATGCAAACAGATGTGAAAGGGGACCTTCGTTAATGATTAAGATTTCGAATTTAAGCAAATCCTTTTCAGGACAGACTGTCTTGGATCATCTGGACTTGGATATCCAAAAAGGGGAAGTTGTAGCCTTGATTGGTTCTTCAGGAGCTGGAAAATCAACTTTCCTTCGCAGTCTCAATTATCTTGAAACGCCTGACAGTGGCTCTATTCAGATTGATGATTTCTCAGTTGATTTTTCTAAAATTACTCAAGAAGAAATCCTTGCCCTACGCCGTAAGCTGTCTATGGTTTTCCAACAGTTTAATTTGTTTGAACGCCGCACAGCACTTGATAATGTGAAAGAAGGCTTGCTTGTTGTCAAGAAATTATCTGACCAAGAAGCGACTAAGATTGCCAAGGAAGAGTTGGCTAAGGTCGGGCTTTCTGACCGTGAAAACCATTACCCTCGCCATTTATCAGGTGGACAGAAGCAACGGGTTGCCTTAGCGCGTGCGCTTGCTATGAAACCAGATGTCTTGCTCTTAGACGAACCAACTTCAGCCCTTGACCCAGAATTGGTCGGCGAAGTAGAAAAGTCTATTGCAGATGCTGCTAAGTCAGGTCAGACCATGATTTTGGTCAGTCATGACATGTCCTTTGTAGCCCAAGTGGCTGATAAGATTCTCTTCTTAGATAAGGGGAAAATCATCGAGTCTGGAACACCGGATGAGATTATCCACCATCCAAAAGAAGAGCGGACAAAAGAATTCTTCGCTAGTTACAAACGGACTTATATTTGATATAATAGATAAAGAAAAACTCAGTTAGCTGGACTAGCTGAGTTTACTCTTTAAAAAAGATAGAAATGAGAGAAATCATGCTACTGCAACTATTTTCTTTATATTTCGAGAGTTTGATCTTGACTACCATCCTCGTCCTGATTTTTTTAGGGATTTGGATTGGACTGAGAGCCATGTCGGGAGTGGATAAGACAGCCAAGGCTCGCCAAGCCCATCTCTATGATATGATTATGATTGGAGTCTTGGTTGTTCCAGTATTATCCTTTGCGGTTATGAGTTTAATTCTTGTTTTCAAGGCATAATCCTTGCGTGATTGACAAGAAAGAGTTAGAATAAAGGTAGTTACAACAAGAAAGAAGGAAACTATATGTACGATACTATTATTATCGGTGCTGGACCTGCAGGGATGACTGCGGCCTTATACGCTGCTCGAAGCAATCTAAAAGTAGCCTTGATTGAAGGTGGTTTGCCAGGAGGTCAGATGAATAATACATCTGATATCGAAAATTATCCAGGATACGCTAATATCAGTGGACCAGAATTGGCAGAAAAGATGTTTGAACCGCTTGAAAATCTTGGTGTTGAGCACATTTATGGCTATGTTAAAAATGTAGAAGGCCATGGTGATTTTAAGAAAGTGATGACTGATGACCAAACATATGAAACACGTACAGTTATCGTAGCAACTGGTTCTAAACACCGTCCTTTGGGAGTACCTGGAGAAGAAGAACTGAACAGTCGTGGTGTTTCTTACTGTGCCGTGTGTGATGGTGCTTTCTTCCGAGACCAAGATTTGTTGGTAGTTGGTGGTGGAGATTCAGCTGTTGAAGAAGCCCTCTTCTTAACTCGTTTTGCCAAGACTGTTACCATTGTTCACCGTCGTGACCAACTTCGTGCTCAAAAGGTTTTACAAGACCGCGCCTTTGCGAATGAGAAAATCAGCTTTATCTGGGATTCTGTAGTGAAGGAAATCAAGGGTGAAAACAGAGTAGAATCTGTCGTATTTGAAAATGTGAAAACAGGTCAAGTGACAGAACAAGCCTTCGGTGGCGTCTTTATCTATGTTGGATTGGACCCTCTTAGCGATTTTGTTAAAGAATTGAATATCCAAGATCAGGCTGGTTGGATTGTGACAGATAACCACATGAAAACTGCAGTTGATGGTATCTTTGCCGTTGGAGATGTTCGTTTGAAAGACCTTCGCCAAGTGACAACAGCAGTTGGAGATGGAGCTATCGCTGGTCAAGAAGCTTACAAGTTTATCACAGAACATAGTTAATACACTTCGAAAATCTCTTCAAACCACGTCAGCTTCGCTTTGCCGTAGGTATGAGTACTGACTTTGTCAGTTCTATCCACAACCTCAAAACAGTGTTTTGAGCTGACTTCGTCAGTCTTATCTACAACCTCAAAGTGGTGCTTTGAGCAACCTACAGCTAGCTTCCTAGTTTGCTCTTTGATTTTCATTGAGTATAATCATAAAAAAGTTTCCAATCAGATGACCGGAAACTTTTTATAGTCTATTTCGGAAAACTTCGTACATGAGAATGGCTGCAGCAACACTGGCATTGAGACTTTGAACATGTCCATTCATCGGAATAGTAATCATTTCATCGACCTGTTTTTTGATGTTGCTAGAGATACCTTTTCCTTCATTTCCGATAATGAGGGCAATTTTCCCTTTTGTATTCCACTTATGGCAAGGAGTACCGTTCATATCCGTTCCAAAGGTCCAGAAGCCTTCATCCTTGAGTTTGTCCAGAGTTTGGCTCAGATTGGTCACTCGGGCGATGGGAACGTGCTCAATAGCACCAGTGGCTGTTTTGGCAACGACAGGAGTAACACCGACAGCACGGTGCTTGGGAATGATGACACCTGAAACATTGGTCGCATCAGCGGTTCTTAAGATTGAGCCTAAGTTGTGAGGATCAGTTAGGCCATCCAGAATCAATAGCAAAGGATTTTCTTCTTGACGTGTTTTTGCAAGGATGTGATCCAGCTCACTATAGGCAAATTCGGATACTCGTAGAACAAAACCTTGGTGAACAGCACCTTCAGTCATCTCAGAGAGGGATTTTTTTGAAGTCCAAGAAATGGATACTTTCTTTTCGGTAGCCAGTTCCTTGACTTTTTCAACATTCTTACCTCGGAGATCTTCTTGGAGGTAAAGTTTGTTTCCTGTGTTTGCAAGGAGGGCTTCGGTAACGGCGTGGACGCCATAGATAATATCATTTGTTTTCATGCATCTATTATAACACAAAAACCCGTCTTGCAACGGGATTTTCTTTATTCCAGAATCAGTAAACCATCTTTAACTTCAAATGGGTCTTTTTCATTGATACGATCGTAAAACATGATACCGTTGATGTGGTCAATTTCATGCTGAACAACGATGGAATTATATCCTTTAAGTTTGATGCGGTGTTTTTCTCCATCCTTGTCAAAGTAGTCAACAGTAACGCGGGCATGGCGGACTACATAGCCAGGCACGTTGCGGTCAACAGATAGGCAACCTTCTCCTTCACCAAGAGCAGCGTCTTGAACCGAGTGAGAGACGATTTTTGGATTGTACATAATAGCTTGCAAGTCGTAGGCTTCCTGTGGAGTTTCGCCTTCTTCGACAATATTAGGTACCAAAACAGCGATAATGCGTTTTGAGATATCCAATTGAGGAGCAGCAAGTCCAACACCACCGCGGAGTCCCATTTTTTCAGCCATTACGGGATCTTGGGAATGTTTGAGGAATTGCATCATCTTTTCGCCAAGGATAATTTCTTGGTTAGACAAGGGGAAAGTAACTTCCTCAGCAACCGCGCGTAGAGTTGGATTCCCCTCGCGGATAATATCGTTCATATCAATTAAGTGAGCAGCTTTTGTAATACGTTCTATAGCAGACATTTTCTCTCCTTTCATTACCTCTACATGATAACACAAAATGACAAGGATTGAAAGTATTACAGCCTTTAGGATTTATAGAAAATAGATAGGAAGTTCAATTCAATTGTGAAAGAAATACTTATCTGTGATATAATAAAAAGAAAAGGCTTGCATAAGAAAGTAGGGAGAATGAAGATGCAAAGAAGACAAGATAGAAATCAGGGTGGTTTAGCTTTTCGTTTTATGAAGGGCTTGGTAAACTTTTTTAGGAGTTATCGCAAGTGGAGCAATAAAGGATTTGTGGCGGTACTCTTGCTAGCAGTTGCTTTATCAATGGGCTTGGTCTTGTTGTTTGAAAGTTTCCAAGGTAGGCCTCTGACCAGTCAAAAACGAGATACTATTTCTCAAGAGGGGACTAAGCAAAAGTCTCAGGAGCAGGAAGAGGAAAAATCTGCTAGAATTATGGCCAACGGAGATTTGCTCTACCACGATGGACTTTTCTTTTCAGCTAAAAAAGAAGACGGTACCTATGACTTTCATGAGAATTTTGAGTATGTGACTCCTTGGCTTAAGCAAGCAGACTTAGCTATTGGTGATTTTGAAGGAACCATCAATAAGGATCATTATTTAGCAGGTTATCCTCTCTTTAATGCTCCTGCTGAAGTTATGGATGCCATTAAGGATGCAGGTTATCATGTGCTGGATTTAGCTCATAATCATATTTTGGATTCGCAAATTGAGGGAGTTATTTCAACGGCCGATATTATTGAGAAAGCTGGAATCACTCCAATCGGAGTTTATACGCACGAGCCACGTGATCAGGCTCCGCTGGTCATTAAGGAAGTGAATGGTATCAAGGTTGCACTGTTAGCCTATTCCTATGGTTTCAATGGCATTGAGCAGTATATTTCTCAGGAAGACTATAATCGTTATCTTTCAGATTTAAACGAAGATAAGATGAAGGCTGAAATTGAACGGGCAGAGAAGGAAGCAGATATCACCATTATCATGCCTCAGATGGGTGTTGAGTATCGCTTGGAACCAACTGAAGAACAAAAGGCTCTTTATCACAAGATGATTGATTGGGGAGCTGATATTATCTTTGGAGGGCATCCTCACGTTGTTGAACCATCTGAAACGGTTGAAAAAGATGGAGAAAAGAAACTCATTATCTATTCAATGGGGAACTTCATTTCCAATCAACGGATTGAATCTATGGGAGATGAAGAAAATGCTAAGTGGACTGAACGTGGCGTTCTCATGGATGTGACCATTAAGAAGAAGGATGGAAAAACAACTATCGGAACAGCTAAAGCTCATCCTACTTGGGTCAATCGAACACCAAAGGGAACTTTTTCACCAGAAGGATATCCCCTATATCATTATCAAACCTATATCTTAGAAGATTTTATCGAGGGTGGTAGTCATCGTGACCAGTTAGACGAAGCGACTAAGGAACGAATTGATACAGCCTACAAAGAAATGAACGAACATGTGGGATTGAAGTGGGATTAGCTTGAATCCAGAGGAAAGTAAATGATGATTAAAGTAATTGCGACAGATATGGATGGGACCTTGCTGGATGCTAGAGGCCAGCTGGATCTCCCACGATTGGAAAAGATTTTAGATCAGTTGGATCAAAAGGGTATTCGTTTTGTCATCGCGACGGGCAATGAAATTCACCGCATGAGGCAACTACTGGAGCACTTGGTGTATCGAGTGGTTCTGGTGGTTGCCAACGGTGCTCGTATTTTTGAAAACAATGAACTGATTCAGGCTCAGACTTGGGATGATGCCATTGTTGATAAGGCTTTGGCTCATTTCAAGGGTCGAGAGTGTCAGAACCAGTTTGTTGTAACGGGGATGAAGGGTGGTTTCGTCAAGGAAGGTACCATTTTTACAGACCTTGAAAGTTTTATGACTCCAGAAATGATTGAAAAATTCTATCAACGGATGCAGTTTGTGGACGAATTAACCTCTGACCTCTTTGGTGGTGTGCTCAAGATGAGTATGGTTGTTGGTGAGGAACGTTTGAGTTCGGTCTTGGAAGAAATCAATGACCTCTTTGATGGCCGTGTTCGGGCTGTATCGAGTGGCTATGGTTGCATTGATATCCTCCAAGCTGGAATTCATAAAGCATGGGGCTTGGAAGAATTACTCAAGCGTTGGGACTTGAAAGCCCAACAAATCATGGCTTTTGGTGATAGTGAAAATGATGTTGAAATGCTTGAAATGGCTGGAATTGCCTATGCGATGGAAAATGCTGATGACAAAGCCAAAGCTGTGGCGACTGCTCTAGCGCCAGCCAACAGCCAAGGAGGAGTTTATCAAGTCTTGGAAAACTGGTTAGAAAAAGGAGAATGAAGTGGCAGTACAGTTATTAGAAAATTGGTTACTAAAGGAACAAGAAAAAATCCAAACCAAGTATCGTCACCTAAATCAGGTTTCTGTTGTAGAGCCAGACATTCTTTTTATTGGGGATTCCATTGTCGAGTATTATCCTCTGCAGGAACTATTTGGGACTGCAAAGACGATTGTCAATCGAGGTATTCGAGGTTATCAGACAGAGCTGTTACTTGAGAACCTCGATGCGCATCTGTACGGTGGAGCAGTAGATAAAATTGTCCTTCTGATTGGGACGAACGATATTGGAAAAGATATGCCTTTGAATGAGGCTCTCAATAATCTCGAAGTGTTCATTCAATCCATTGCTCGCGATTATCCACTGGCAGAGATAAAATTGCTTTCCATTTTGCCAGTCAATGAGGGAGAGGAGTACAAGCAGACAGTCTATATCCGCACGAATGAAAAAATTCAGAAATGGAATCAAGCCTATCAAGAGCTTGCTTCTACCTATATGCAGGTAGAATTTGTGCCAGTTTTTGATAGTTTGACAGATCAGGTAGGCCAACTCAAAAAAGACTATACTACTGATGGGCTGCACCTCAGTGTTGCCGGTTATCAGGTTTTGACCAAAGCCTTGAAAGACTATCTTTACTAAATAGCTAAATAATGTTAAATTTGAGCATAATATCTTGTAAAAAATTCTAAAATCCTTTAAAATAAAAAGTGACGGAGGAATTTATGAATGTAAATCAGATTGTACGGATTATTCCTACTTTAAAAGTTAATAATAGAAAATTAAATGAAACATTTTATATTGAAACCCTTGGTATGAAGGTCTTGTTAGAGGAGTCAGCCTTTCTGTCACTAGGTGATCAAACAGGTCTTGAGAAGCTGGTTTTGGAAGAAGCTCCCAGTATGCGTACTCGTAAGGTAGAGGGAAGAAAAAAACTGGCCAGATTGATTATCAAGGTGGAAAATCCCATGGAAATCGAAGGACTCTTATCTAAGACAGATTCGATTCATCGATTATATAAGGGGCAAAATGGCTACGCTTTTGAAATTTTTTCACCAGAAGATGATTTGATTTTGATTCATGCGGAAGATGACAGAGCAAGTCTAGTAGAAGTAGGAGAAAAGCCAGAATTTCAAACAGATCTGGAGTCAATTTCTTTAAGTAAATTTGAAATTTCTATGGAATTACACCTCCCAACGGATGTAGATAGTTTCTTGGAACTATCTGAGATTGTGCCATCACTTGATTTTATACCAGCTCAGGGGCAAGATTTGACTGTGGATAATACGGTTACTTGGGACTTATCTATGCTCAAGTTCTTGGTCAATGAACTAGATATAGCAAGTCTTCGCCAGAAGTTTGAGTCTACCGAATATTTTATTCCTAAGTCTGAAAAATTCTTCCTTGGTAAAGATCGAAATAATGTTGAATTGTGGTTTGAAGAAGTATGAAGTGGACCAAGATTATTAAGAAAATAGAAGAACAAATCGAGGCAGGGATCTATCCCGGAGCCTCTTTTGCGTATTTTAAGGACCATCAATGGACAGAGTTCTATTTAGGCCAGAGTGACCCAGAGCATGGCTTGCAGACAGAGGCAGGACTCGTTTATGACCTAGCTAGTGTCAGCAAGGTTGTTGGGGTAGGTACTGTTTTCACCTTCTTGTGGGAAAGAGGTCAATTAGATATTGACAGACCAGTAACCGATTTTTTACCTGAAAGTGATTATCCAGATATTACTATTCGTCAGCTCTTAACTCACGCTACAGACCTTGATCCGTTTATTCCCAATCGTGATCTTTTAACAGATTCAGAATTAAAGGAAGCGATGTTTCATCTCAATAGACGAAATCAGCCAGCCTTTCTTTATTCGGATGTCCATTTTTTGCTGTTGGGTTTTATTTTGGAAAGAATCTTTAATCAAGACTTGGATGTGATTTTGCAGGAGCAAGTTTTTAATCCTTGGGGAATGAAGGAAACCAAGTTTAGTCCTGTTGGGCTTGCTGTTCCAACAGTCAGAGGTGTAGAGTCTGGCGTGGTACATGATCCCAAGGCTCGTCTCCTGGGCAGACATGCAGGTAGTGCTGGTTTATTTTCGACTGTAAAGGATTTACAAATCTTTTTAGAACACTATTTAGCAGATGATTTTGCAAGAGATTTGAGTCAAAATTTTTCTCCTTTGGTTGACAAGGAACGTTCTTTAGCATGGAATTTGGAAGGAGATTGGCTAGACCATACGGGATATACAGGTACCTTTATCATGTGGAATCGTCAGAAGCAAGAAGCGGCTATTTTCCTATCGAATCGTACCTATGAAAAGGATGAGAGAACTCAGTGGATTGTAGACCGTAATCAAGTGATGGACTTGATTCGCAAAGAAGAGTAAGGAGAGACATGTCAAATAGTTTAAAAGGGACTTTACTAACAGTTGTGGCTGGTATTGCTTGGGGCTTGTCAGGAACGAGTGGCCAATACCTGATGGCACACGGAATTTCGTCTCTGGTTTTGACCAACTTGCGTCTTTTAATCGCTGGTGGAATTCTCATGCTCTTGGCTTATGCTACTGCAAAGGATAAAATGCTGGCCTTTTTAAAGGATAGAAAGAGTTTGCTGTCTCTTCTCATTTTTGCTCTAATTGGTCTCTTCCTCAACCAATTCGCCTATCTAACTGCTATTCAGGAAACCAATGCAGGAACTGCGACGGTGCTTCAGTACGTTTGTCCTGTCGGGATTTTGATTTATAGCTGTATCAAGGATAAGGTGGCGCCGACACTGGGAGAGATTGTTTCCATCATATTAGCCATTGGAGGGACCTTCCTGATCGCAACACATGGGCAGTTGGACCAGTTATCTATGACACCTGCAGGTCTGTTCTGGGGGCTCTTTTCTGCTCTGACTTACGCCCTTTATATTATTTTACCCATAGCCTTGATTAAGAAGTGGGGGAGCAGTTTGGTCATCGGTGTGGGAATGGTCATAGCAGGTTTGGTCGCCCTTCCTTTTACAGGAGTTCTACAGACCAATATCCCGACTAGTCTTGATTTTCTCCTTGCTTTTGCAGGTATTATCCTTATCGGGACTGTTTTTGCCTATACAGCCTTCTTAAAGGGAGCCAGTCTGATTGGACCGGTTAAGTCAAGCTTGTTTGCTTCAATTGAGCCAATATCTGCGGTTTTCTTTGCCTTCTTAATTATGAATGAACAATTTTATCCCATTGATTTTCTTGGCATGGCAATGATATTGTTTGCTGTAACTTTGATTTCGTTGAAAGATTTACTCTTAGAGAAATAAAAAGACTCTTTGTCCGTGACAGAGAGTTTTTGCCTAGTATTTTATACTCAATGAAAATCAAAGAGCAAACTAGGAAACTAGCCGCAGGCTGTACTTGAGTACGGCAAGGTGACGTTGACGCGGTTTGAATTTGATTTTCGAAGAGTATTAATTATTTTCAAGATAAAATTCAAAACGTTCGCCTACATACTGACTTTTTACGTATTCAAAAGCTGTCCCATCTTCTAGGTAGGAAACTTGAGTCAGCCCAAGGATAGCGTGTCCTTTTTCAACTTCCAAATAGTGGGCAATTTTTTCTTTAGCAAGGCGAGCATAGATGGTCTGCTGTGATTTACCAATACGGTAGCCATGTTTTTGTAGAGTCTGGAAGAAATGACTGGTGATTTCTTCTTTTTTAAAGTCCTTAATGAATTTTTCAGGAATAGAAGCAACTTCATAAACCAGAGGAACTTTGTCGGCATAGCGAACACGTTCCATTCGGATAATATTTTCCGTTGGAGAAATTCCTAACTTGGCAACTTCCTGCTCATTGGGGATGGTTTTTCTGTAAGAAATGAGCTGGCTAGAGGGAACTTTACCTTGGGACTTAACAATTTCAGTAAAACTGGTTGTCCCTCGCATCTTTTCTTGTACACGTGTACTGGATACAAAGGTGCCACTTCCAACTCTGCGCTCTAAAACACCTTCTTCAACTAATAGAGATATAGCTTGGCGGAGGGTCATGCGACTGACCGCAAACTGCTCTGCTAAATCTCTTTCACTGGGAAGTCTTTCACCAATGGACCAACGGTGCTCGTCAATATCCTTTTTAATCTGATCGTGGATTTTCATATAAGCGGGTAGCATATTTTTCACTTCATTTCTATCTTTTCTCTATTGTACCCTAATAAACTAGAAAAAGTCAAACTTCGCCTTGTTTAGTTGGTAATTCGCCCTTATTTGTGATAGAATATTGAAAAAGATATTTCTTTTGAGAAAGGAAAAAGATGAGCAACATTTCAACTGATTTGCAAGATGTAGAAAAAATCATCGTATTGGACTATGGTAGCCAGTACAACCAGCTGATTTCACGCCGTATCCGTGAGATTGGTGTTTTTTCAGAACTAAAAAGCCATAAAATTTCAGCTGCTGAAGTTCGTGAAATCAATCCTGTAGGAATTATTCTATCAGGTGGTCCAAACTCTGTATACGAAGATGGTTCATTTGATATTGACCCAGAAATCTTCGAACTCGGAATTCCTATTTTGGGAATTTGTTACGGTATGCAGTTATTAACTCATAAACTTGGAGGAAAAGTTGTCCCTGCAGGTGATGCTGGAAATCGTGAATACGGTCAATCAACTCTTACTCACACACCATCAGCTCTTTTTGAATCAACACCAGACGAGCAGACTGTTTTGATGAGCCATGGTGATGCGGTTACTGAGATTCCTGCTGACTTTGTTCGTACAGGTACATCAGCTGACTGCCCTTATGCAGCCATTGAAAACCCAGATAAACACATTTACGGTATCCAATTCCACCCAGAAGTTCGTCATTCTGTATACGGAAATGATATCCTTCGTAACTTTGCTCTTAACATCTGTAAGGCTAAAGGCGACTGGTCAATGGATAACTTCATTGATATGCAGATCCAAAAAATTCGTGAAACTGTTGGTGATAAACGTGTCCTTCTTGGTCTATCAGGTGGAGTTGACTCATCTGTCGTTGGGGTTCTTCTCCAAAAAGCGATTGGCGATCAATTGATCTGTATCTTCGTAGACCACGGTCTTCTTCGTAAAGGAGAAGCGGACCAAGTTATGGACATGCTTGGTGGTAAGTTTGGTTTGAATATCGTTAAAGCAGACGCTGCTAAACGTTTCCTTGATAAACTTGCTGGCGTTTCTGACCCTGAACAAAAACGTAAAATCATCGGTAACGAGTTTGTCTATGTATTCGATGACGAAGCAAGCAAGCTCAAAGATGTGAAATTCCTTGCTCAAGGTACCTTATATACAGACGTTATCGAGTCTGGTACAGATACAGCTCAAACTATTAAGTCACACCACAACGTGGGTGGTCTTCCAGAAGACATGCAGTTTGAACTCATCGAACCACTCAACACTCTTTATAAGGACGAAGTTCGTGCCCTAGGTACAGAGCTTGGTATGCCAGACCATATCGTATGGCGCCAACCATTCCCAGGACCAGGACTTGCTATCCGTGTCATGGGAGAAATTACTGAAGAAAAACTTGAAACCGTTCGTGAGTCAGACGCTATTCTCCGTGAAGAAATTGCCAAAGCTGGTCTTGACCGCGATATCTGGCAATACTTCACTGTTAACACAGGCGTTCGTTCAGTTGGTGTTATGGGTGACGGTCGTACGTATGACTACACAATTGCAATCCGTGCTATCACTTCTATCGATGGGATGACTGCTGACTTTGCCAAAATTCCTTGGGATGTCCTTCAAAAAATCTCTGTTCGTATCGTAAATGAAGTAGATCACGTTAACCGTATCGTCTACGATATTACAAGTAAACCACCTGCAACAGTAGAGTGGGAGTAGGAAAAATTACAATAAAAAGGCTTTGAAATCAATGTTTCAGAGCCTTTAATTAAATAATCGCAAACAATTCGCAAACAAAGGAGCTGAGTAAATGACACCTTATACAGATAAAATAATTGATACTATTGCTAAGTATTTACCAAAAAATGAAAATGAATGGGAACTCGTTGGTTTTATAAACAAAAAGAAGGAAATCTACACGTTTGGGAGTGATTCAAAGATTATAGGTAGATTGTTTGAAGTTATAGCTTTTGAAGCATTGCAACGTTCAGCCAATGAATTGGGCTATACTTTACATGAATCTGAAAAACAAACTGTATACCCTGATTTTTATTTTAAAAAGCAAGATGGGCGAAAAATTGCCATCGATATAAAAACTACTTACAGAAGAAGCGAAAATACGAAATTTGGCTTTACTGGAGGTAGTTTTACAAGTTTTATGAGAAATGGAACAAAGAATATTGTAGGTCATTACTCTGATTATGACGGTCATTATATTTTAGGTGTTGTCTATACTCGAGAGACGAAACCAACTACTGGAAAAGTTAATTTTGAGAAATTAGATTCTATAATTCCTGCATATAAAAATATAGAAATGTTTGTTCAAGAAAAGTATAGAATATGTGGTGATAAGAAAGGCAGTGGAAATACCGATAATATTGGAACAATTACTTCAACATCCATTAAGCCTTTTGTTTATGGTGCAGGCCCTTTCTCCGTTTTAGGAGATGATGTGTTTAAAGATTATTGGAAACATTACCCAAGATATACTGATACCCAAAAGGTAAAACAATCTTTATATAATAATCTTGAAGGATATTTTGATTGGCTTTCTAAAACAGATGAACCTAAATCGCTAGAATTAAAACAATTATATTCAGATTATCTATCTCAGTACGAGGAAACATTTGATAAAAAATAGAGCAGTTCGCTCTATTTTTTATATTTCAAAAAGGCTAATTTGCTCTTGTTCAGGATGCACTTCATTTAGGTTTGAATTAGATTCACTTATTACTAGGGCTTCTATCATTTTATTTCGATTAGATTCCTTTGCTCCTAAGTGATAAAAATGTTCAGTAGTTAACAACTTTCCATCCGTCCATTTTTCCATGTGGGTATTTTTTCTATACTGATTTTCGTACCACATACTAAAGGCGTATCCTGCTTTTCCTTTTTGAGTAAGTTCTGCGAGTAATGTCGCGTATTCTTCACTCCAAGAATCATAATATCCATCATATCGATCAATGTACGGAGGGTCTAAATAAACAAAGTCATTTTCTCCCATCATCTCAAATGCTTTAGTGAAAGGAATACAGATAAATTCCCAATCTTTACCCTTCATTATTTTTTCAATCCATGAAACTTGATTTACAATTTTTGTAATCAATGCTTTTTGAAATCTCTCTGGTTTTCGTCCAAAAGGAACATTATAATTACCTTTATTATTAAAACGTATCATTCCATTAAAATTGGAACGTTGTAAAAATAAAAAATCTAAAGAGCTATGTTCTTTATTAAATCTATCTCTAACTTCATAGTAATAAGATGTCTTATCAGCCGGAGTACTAGATAATTTAGTTGCTTCATTTTCTAAAAAAGTTCTAACTGTTTGAGCAGTAATCTTCTTTGATTGAATATCTTTGTAAAATTGAATGATATAGGGATTGGTGTCACTAAAAATAGCCTTCTGTGGTTCTAAATTAAAACCTACTACACCAGATCCCATAAATGGTTCAAAGTATGTTCCTTTACCATCCCACTTTATTGATTCAGCAATAAATGGAACTAATTTAGTTTTTATTCCTTGGATTTTAATAGGTGGTACTTTAGGTGTGATAATTTTTTTAGGTAACAATTGTAATTCTCCTCCCCTACTATATGTATTCTATTATAGCATTTTTTATACTTTTTTCTTCAAAAACTGATTATAAACTTCTCCTCTTCCTAAAATGTAAAGTTAAACACATAAAATATTTAACACTACAAAAAATAGTCAAATAAATGTATTCTGCATTAAAAATTGATCTAAGCATTGTTGAACCTTCTTTATATAATTTCAGTGTTGTAATTATTTCACGCCACTGTTATAAAATAAGTGTCGTGTTTTGTCGACACATAAAATTGAAATAAAAAAAATAGGCTTGAAGCCTAAATTTTTCCGTGACGCACTAAAAGAGAACCCCTCACTATCATTCTGATAACAAAAGAAGTGGTTACATAATTTGTTTCTGTATATAGAGGTAAAATCTTTTTTAACTCAGCAATATCATCAATAGTAGTTTGATTTACTTGTAAATCAGTTCGAGTTTTTGGGGCACTTCGTTCTTCAACTTGAGACCCAAATTTTAATACTTTATCCCAGTTTTGTTCAGCAGTAATTTTTTTAGAATCTAAATAAGCTTGATTTACGACAAACCCATTAGTAAGATGAAGATTATCAAATTCTCCAGTTGCTTTTATTTCTTTTTTTAGAGCATCGATACTATTTCGTGTTTCTATTGCTAGTCTAACAGCTAATCTTACTATATCACCACCTTTTTATTACTAATACTATTATATAAAAAATGTTGTGTTTTTGTTACACATTAATTTCAACTCTGCAAACAATAGAAATTAATTCTAATAAATTCTTATAAAAATAACTAGTATAAATCCTTAATTTTAAACTATATCAAACCTTATCAATTTAGAAAACAATAGAATGGGAATAGTCATCTAAGGACTAATTTATGTAGTTTAATGAGCCAGTATCTTTGGGTACTGGTTTTTACTTTTCTAGACTTTTTGACTACCTGTTAAAACTGGGTTAATTTTCGACAGTTTAACAGTTATTATGCAAAGTTTAAAAGATTAGAATTGTCAAAACAATCTGTCTAGGCTTGATTTTATGGCTTATTTACTATAAAATGAGAAGGAAAAACGTCAAACTTTTATATTGCAAATAGGAGAAAACATGACAAAAACATTAAAACGTCCTGAGGTTTTATCACCTGCAGGGACTTTAGAGAAGCTAAAGGTAGCTGTTCAGTATGGGGCAGATGCTGTCTTTATTGGTGGTCAGGCCTATGGTCTTCGTAGCCGTGCCGGAAACTTTACCTTTGAACAGATGGAAGAAGGTGTCCAGTTTGCGGCCAAGTACGGTGCCAAAGTCTATGTAGCTGCCAATATGGTTATGCACGAAGGAAATGAAGCTGGTGCTGGTTAGTGGTTCCGTAAACTACGTGATATCGGGATTGCCGCAGTTATCGTATCTGACCCAGCCTTGATCATGATTGCAGCGACTGAAGCGCCTGGTCTTGAAATCCACCTCTCTACCCAAGCAAGTGCAACTAACTATGAAACCCTTGAGTTCTGGAAAGAACTGGGCTTGACTCGTGTCGTTTTGGCGCGTGAGGTTTCGATGGAAGAATTAGCTGAAATCCGCAAACGTACAGATGTTGAGATTGAAGCCTTTGTCCACGGAGCCATGTGTATTTCTTACTCTGGTCGTTGTACTCTTTCAAACCACATGAGTATGCGTGATGCCAACCGTGGTGGATGTTCTCAGTCTTGCCGTTGGAAATATGACCTTTACGATATGCCTTTTGGGAAAGAACGTAAGAGCCTTAAGGGAGAGATTCCAGAAGAATTTTCGATGTCAGCCGTTGATATGTCTATGATTGACCATATCCCAGATATGATTAAAAATGGTGTGGATAGTCTTAAAATTGAAGGACGTATGAAGTCTATTCACTATGTTTCAACAGTAACCAACTGCTACAAGGCGGCTGTGGATGCCTATCTTGAAAGTCCAGAGAAGTTTGAAGCTATTAAGCAGGACTTGATTGATGAGATGTGGAAGGTTGCCCAACGTGAATTGGCAACAGGCTTCTACTACGGTACACCATCTGAAAATGAACAGTTATTTGGTGCTCGTCGTAAAATTCCTGAGTACAAGTTTGTCGCTGAAGTGGTTTCTTATGATGATGCAACACAAACAGCAACCATTCGTCAACGGAACGTTATTAACGAAGGTGACCAAGTTGAGTTTTATGGCCCAGGTTTCCGTCATTTTGAAACGTATATTGAAGATTTGCACGATGCAAAGGGAAATAAAATCGATCGCGCTCCAAATCCGATGGAACTCTTGACAATCAAAGTCCCACAACCTGTTCAAGCAGGAGACATGGTTCGTGCATTAAAAGAAGGACTCATCAATCTCTACAAAGAAGATGGAACTAGTGTCACAGTTCGAGCTTAATGTAGTTGTTTAGTTTTAAAAAATTATGCAAAGCTCCATATACAACACTTAAACGAGATTAAAGAATGGCGAAATCCCTTGATGTGCAAGGGATTAGCTGTCCTTTTTTATTTTTAAGTGATAAAGTCGGAGCTTAGGTATCAAAGTTTATCAAATTAAACAAAGAAGCGATGTCTTAGATATTTTGAAAAAAATTAATAAGCAGAAAACTCTTTATCATTTATGTGGTAGAGAGTTTTTTGTTAATAAAATTGTACAAAATGACATTTATATATTGCATTAAGTTAGATATATGATATAATGTTGTTAAAAAGAGGCGCAACTTTTTAAAACTATAAGGAGGACGCAGGTGGCTAAAAATTTAAAATTAAAATTAGCTCGGGTTGAGCTTGATTTAACTCAAGGTCAACTGGCAGAGGCTGTGGGGGTGACGCGCCAGACTATTGGTTTGATAGAGGCGGGAAAATATAATCCCAGTCTCTCGCTTTGCCAGTCTATTTGCAGATGTTTAGGGAAAACCCTAGACCAACTATTTTGGGAGGAAGAAGATGGTAAATAAATTCATTCATTATCAATTACTTGACGAAAGAGAAGAACAATTAATCAATAAAGCTGGGGCAGAGTCTTTTTCACTCTTTATTGGACTTGTGCTTCTAAGCTATTTGGTGGCTGTATTAGCTCCCTCTCTTTTTAATCCGAATTTTCTAGTCTATACTCTGATAGTAGGAATTTTCTTCTTTTTCAACCGTGCCCGTTATCTGGGAGTGACCTACTATAGTCGTTTTCATTTTACGATTTTGGGTTGTTTTTTCCTAACATTGGCTATTACGGCTCTTTTGATGTTACAGAATTATCAATTCAACATAGAAATTTATCAGCACAATCCTTTGAACGTTAAATACCTGTCTGCTTGGGCAATTACTTATGTCATTTACCTTCCTTGGGTTTTTATCGGCAATCTTGGTCTTAAGAGCTATGGTGAATGGGCTCAGAAAAAGTTTGAACAAGATATGGATGAACTAGAGAGTGGTGAATAGCTTGTTACTCTTTTCTCAATCCAGCTAAAATGTGATATAATAGTACTAATTTATTGGAATGCATGAAAGTTTTTGAAAATTTTCATGTATTTCTAGTTAAGGAAGTAGGAAAAGTATGTATCCAGATGATAGTTTGACATTGCACACGGACTTGTACCAGATTAACATGATGCAGGTTTACTTTGACCAAGGGATTCACAATAAAAAGGCGGTCTTTGAGGTTTATTTCCGCCAACAGCCTTTTAAGAACGGCTATGCGGTTTTTGCTGGTTTGGAAAGAATTGTGAACTATCTTGAAGATTTGCGTTTTTCAGATAGTGATATTGCCTATTTGGAGTCTCTAGGCTATCATGGGGCATTCTTGGACTACCTCCGCAATTTCAAGTTGGAGCTGACCGTTCGTTCTGCCCAAGAAGGGGACTTGGTCTTTGCTAATGAACCGATTGTGCAAGTGGAAGGCCCTCTAACCCAATGTCAATTGGTCGAAACGGCTCTTTTGAACATCGTCAACTACCAAACCTTGGTGGCGACTAAGGCAGCTCGTATTCGTTCAGTTATTGAAGATGAACCTTTGATGGAGTTTGGGACACGTCGGGCTCAAGAAATGGATGCGGCTATCTGGGGAACACGCGCAGCGGTGATTGGTGGAGCCAATGGAACCAGCAACGTGCGCGCTGGTAAACTCTTTGACATTCCTGTCTTGGGGACCCATGCCCATTCTTTGGTACAGGTTTATGGTAACGACTATGAGGCTTTCAAGGCTTACGCTGCGACCCACAAAAATTGCGTTTTTCTTGTGGATACCTATGACACCCTTCGTATTGGGGTACCCGCTGCAATTCAGGTGGCGCGTGAGCTGGGTGACCAGATTAACTTTATGGGTGTGCGGATTGACTCTGGGGATATTGCCTACATTTCCAAGAAAGTCCGTCAGCAACTGGACGAGGCTGGATTTACAGAGGCTAAGATTTATGCTTCTAATGATTTGGACGAAAATACTATCCTCAACCTCAAGATGCAAAAGGCCAAGATTGATGTCTGGGGCGTGGGTACCAAGCTGATCACAGCCTATGACCAGCCAGCTCTTGGTGCAGTTTATAAGATTGTTGCCATCGAAGATGAAAATGGTCAGATGCGCAATACCATCAAGCTGTCTAATAATGCGGAAAAAGTGTCTACGCCAGGTAAGAAGCAGGTGTGGCGCATTACCAGTCGTGAAAAAGGCAAGTCAGAGGGTGACTACATCACTTATGATGGTGTGAATGTGAGTGACATGACAGAAATCAAGATGTTCCATCCGACCTATACTTATATCAAGAAGACGGTTCGTAATTTTGATGCTGTGCCTCTCTTGGTGGATATTTTCAAGGACGGGAAATTGATTTATAACCTGCCTAGTTTGCCTGAGATTCAGGATTATGCTCGTAAGGAATTTGACAAGCTTTGGGATGAGTACAAGCGCGTGCTCAATCCGCAACATTATCCAGTAGATTTGGCGCGTGATGTATGGCAAGACAAGATGGACTTGATTGATAAGATGCGCAAGGAAGCCCTTGGTGAAGGAGAAGAAGAATGAGTTTGCTAGAAGCGATTATCCAAGAACTGGGCGTGAAACCAGTGATTGATGCCCAGGAAGAAATCCGTCGTTCCATTGATTTCTTAAAGAGATACCTGAAAAAACATCCTTTCCTAAAAACCTTTGTACTAGGAATTTCTGGAGGGCAGGACTCAACCTTGGCAGGGCGCTTGGCCCAATTAGCTATGGAAGAACTGCGAGCAGAAACGGGAGACGACAGCTATAAATTTATCGCTGTCCGCCTGCCTTATGGAGTGCAAGCTGATGAAGCAGATGCTCAAAAAGCCTTAGCATTCATCCAACCAGATGTCAGTTTAGTCGTCAATATCAAGGAATCAGCTGACGCCATGACGGCAGCAGTTGAAGCGACAGGTAGTCCTGTTTCAGATTTTAACAAGGGCAATATCAAGGCACGTTGCCGTATGATTGCTCAGTATGCCCTTGCTGGTTCCCATAGCGGAGCGGTCATTGGAACAGACCACGCCGCGGAAAATATCACAGGTTTCTTTACCAAGTTTGGTGACGGTGGTGCGGATATTCTCCCTCTTTACCGCCTCAATAAACGCCAAGGAAAACAACTCTTGCAGGAACTTGGTGCAGACCCAGCCCTTTATGAAAAAATCCCAACAGCAGACCTAGAAGAAGAGAAACCAGGCCTAGCTGACGAAGTAGCCCTCGGAGTCACTTATGAAGAGATTGACGACTACCTAGAAGGCAAAACAATCAGTCCAGAAGCCCAAGTAACAATCGAAAACTGGTGGCACAAAGGCCAACACAAACGCCACCTACCCATCACCGTATTTGATGACTTTTGGGAGTAAAAAGGTCCGGGGGACCTTTTTAGCTTCTTGCCCTGAAATTAAAAAACAAGAAAACCTCCAGTGGAGGTTTTCAGCCTCTCACCTTGAAATAAGAAAGTGAGAGAAGGTCCAGTGGACCTTTTTAGCGTATTACCTTGAAATTCAAAAGCAAAGCAAATCTAAATGGAGATTGAATAGAAATCATATATCAGAAAGCGAGGCAGCATCATGAAAGCAATCGGTACGAAAATGTTACAGACAGAACGTTTAATCTTGCGAAGATTTGTGGAAAGTGATGCAGAAGCTATGTTTCAAAATTGGGCTTCGTCTGCTGAGAATCTGGCCTATGTCACTTGGAATCCCCATCCTGATGTCGAGGTGACTCGAAACTCGATTCGTAATTGGGTTGCTTCCTATACCAGTCCCAACTATTACAAATGGGCTATTTGTCTCAAAGAAAATCCAGAGCAAGTGATAGGAGATATCAGCATCGTTGCAATAGATGAGAACAATTCTTCTTGTGAAATTGGCTATGTGTTAGGCAAGAAGTACTGGGGTCATGGTATGATGACAGAGGCCTTGAAAGCTGTCTTGGACTTCTGTTTTACTCAAGCAGGTTTTCAAAAGGTCAGAGCTCGATATGCCAGTCTCAATCCAGCTTCAGGTCGTGTCATGGAGAAAGCAGGGATGTCCTATCTACAAACCATTGTTAATGGTGTAGAGAGAAAAGGCTATCTTGCGGATCTTATTTATTATCAGATAAGTAGGGAAGAATGTTGAATTCTCTTTTCTGTTTTCATTGAAGTCAACTATTTATTGTAAATATAATAATTGGCATCCCAAGTTTATTTGCAACTTTAAAATAGCATATTGATTAGTACAAGACAGATGTTCTAGTTCCTTCTTTAAGCTTGTAACTAAGAGGGAGCTAATCGACTAGATTCTCCAGTCGAACAGGTGGTAATACGCTTTTTATAGTGTAATCCTAGCTGTTGTTAAATTTAAAATAGAATCCTCTATCGAGTTAGGGAATTAAATTCCACCAATTTTATTTATGTTTTTCTATCAAAATATCTAACATTAAAATAGTCTCATTCTGATGAGCAAACTATTCGATTGCTACTGCATAGTTGTATAAAGAATGATGAAAGATGAGTGAAAATTATCAAGTTGGAATGTTTGTATCTAAATATATTAGCATGTATTTGGATAAGATGTCTGCAATCCTCTATATATGAGATTGATTACGATATAGTTAAAGTGTTAGTTCAATAATCAATATATCATTCTAAGTTTATTTGATATATGAAATATATTATTTAACATTTGCCAGAAAAGATGCTATACTAGAAGTAGTAAATTTTAGAAGGAGGATGTAATGGCAAAATCTAATACCAATAAGCGCTATGCATTACGTAAACTCGGAAAGATTTTTGGTTCTGTGATAATCGGGCTAACTTTATTTTTAGGAGGAATCCTGAATACAAGTTTTGTTCATGCTGATGGAACAGGAGTGACATTTATTAAAGACGATACCCGCCGTAAAGGAGAGGAACCGGAGACTGATGTTGATGAAGTAGGAAATATTATTGTTAAGGTTCCGGCTAAGGATAGCGTTGAAACAAAAGTAATTCCAATCGAAACAGAATATGAAGCGGATCCAACTCTTGCTAAAGGGGAAAAGAAAGATGATCCAACTCGTCCAGGTAAGGTAGGAACTGAAACCATTACGACTACTTATAAAATCGAAGGTGGTAAGGCAGTAGAAGATAAGAAGACCAGTGAAGTAACAACTGCGATGGTTAAGAAAGTTGTTAAAGTTGGAACAAAGCCGACTGAAACAACTGAGCCTACAACTTCTACGGAAGTGAG